>DOMT01000209.1 GCA_003509825.1 Coriobacteriia bacterium | reverse complement strand
CCCGGCTCCGTCGTCCAGATACTCTCGGACAAGGGTAAGGCCATCGAGGGGCAGGCCGGAGCAAGCAACAGTAGGATCTCGGTGAAAAACGGCGCGACCTTCATAGCGCACGGTGCTACTCCCGTCAATAATACCAACGCCATCTTCGAAGCCGGTACGGGCTTTCAGTTCATAGTCGACAAACCCCTGTACTATGACTTCGCCAATACGCGTGAAGGTGGCGGACGCATAGTCAACTCCGGCACAGGCAGCTCCTATGTAAACACCTATTCGGATCTTTCGCTCTGGAAGTCGGACACGGGAGCCGGCGGCGCAGGCAGGGGAAACCCCATCAGCGGAAACCCCTATAAGGACTGGACGCTACCCACCTTTACTTTAAGCGGAGCGAATCTCAACACGCTCGTCGAATCCGACGATTCGACACTTAATACACAAGCCGATAGCTTCGGAAATCAGGGTCTTGTTCCCTATACCAGAATGAGCGGAAACAACGCCACTCCGGTTATCACCGAATCGCTCGAAGCCACCAATGCCGACAAATATGTTCGCTGGGCGGGAACGGTAGCCGAGGGCACCACTTTCGGTAGCAGGCCGTTTTGGACCGATGAGATCCTCGGGCGTATCGAGATAACGAAGAACGGTGTTACCACCACTTCAACTGCCGGACAGCTCACTTCTTACAATCCCGATGAGCTTTATTCGGTGCAAACGGGTGTGAGATCGGTTCCCGGTGCGATTCGCTATGATAACGGCGGTTTCCTCGTTCCCGGCGATTCCTATAAGATATCATCGCTGTGGCGCGGCTCCATCGATGATCCGTCTTCCAATAAGATCCATAAGGCGGTTCTCGATGATCTACCAACGGAAGCCACCGTCGTCGTTGATAAGCTACCTCCTCTTCCGGCAACCATCGAGGCGCCGGGCTCCGGGAAGATGTGGGCCGGTATAACCGATACGGTTACCGGCACCTGGTCCACCGCGAGCGCCCAGGCAGCGGCAGAGCCGCACAACACCGACGTGGCAACGAAGATCATCGCCGTCAAGACCGATGCGGCAGGAGCCAACCCGGTTCGTATAGAAACGGGCGGCACCCTCAACGATAACGGTACCTGGTCTTTTGTTTTCGAGGATGTTTCCGGCTTTGCGGAAGGCGACAGAGTCTACTTTGTGCTCATCGACGGTGCCGGCAACGAGAATCCGCTCGTGGCAACACCCTTCCACGATACGACCCTGGCGGCGGCGCCCTATCTGACCGTCTCGCAGCCCGATCTGGTTCCCACCTCCAAATCCAAGATCATCGGTTTGGATGAGGCTTACGATATCGCTGCATCCACCGATAAGAATGACTCTCTACTCGATCTCATCGAGGCGAATTTCGTCTGGCGCGTAGGCCCGGTATCCGGGCTTGTGGAGGGCGCCGAGGTTACCGGCTCGAGTCCCGAGTGGGGTGCAACCGGCGAATACGGTAATAGAGGAGGCAGCGCCGCAGCTATCGCCGATGACAAGAAGATAAAAGACGACTTCCTGTTGGCCAACCCCGACGGTAAGAAATACACGGTGAACTTCAGGTCTGTTTCGGACCACAGCCTCACCTCAACGGAAGAAGTTACCGTTTTGCCTACGCGGACTCCTTACATAGACGCGAACAGCTTCGAGATATCAGCGGAAAACGCCATCACTTTGATGGCCAAATCCGATGAAGCACGCAACGCCGAGCTCATAACGCGTGCGGCTGCAACGGCGCGTCCCGATCTCACAACGCCCTGGGATCCCTCCTACGTGAGGGTCGGCGCCGTTGAGATTCCCCGGGATAATCCTCTTCCGGGTGTTGCCTATGACGTGACGTTTTATGTTGCGGGCCATCAGGGTGAGGAGCAATACACCACAACGGTCAGAGCTTTGATAAAGACCGATCCCTACACGCCCATCATCCTCGTGGATCCCAACCCCATCAGGCTCTATACGGGGAATTCCGCCACATTGCCGGCCGCCTATGATCTCCGCGCCGCAAACTATCACGATATGTACGGTGTAACAGCATTCGATCACGCCGGCGCCGGCGCCCCCGACATCACCGATCAGGTTGTGGTGAGCGGCACCGTGGACATAACCACGGAGGGTGTTTACAGCGTCAGTTACAGCGTGCTGAACAGCGACGGCAGAACCGCAACCGTCGTTCGCAATGTCGTTGTGGGTTCGTGGGTCGTTGACGGAGATTATGCCGTTACCGGCTGGAACTTCGTTACAACCCTCGATGAAGTTGCCAAGAGCGGCAACTTGGACAACACGATCACCGGGGCTTCGTTTGCCGAAGCCTGGCTGTTGCCGACGGACAAGCCTAAAGAGTCCGAACCCGTTGTCGTTAAGGACAAGAGCCAGCTGATGGCAGACCCTCTGACCGAGGGTAACAAGAATGTCCAACTGGGCGTTAACGCGGATGCTCCCTATACCGGAAACCCGATTCAGAACGTGACGGCCACCGTGGTCGATAGGGACGTGGTTGCCCGAGGTCTCGTTACCGATGATAAATTCAAATATGCGGTGGTTGCCAGCCATGCTGTGATCCCGTTTGCGGAGGTCGGCGACTACATCGGTACCGGAGCCACGGCGCAGGCAAACCTTGCCACGGCTGCCGGCGCCATCGGCTATGAGTTCTCTAAAAACGTCGATAATCCGGGCCAGCCCGGTGTTACCAACGCCGCCTACGGTGTTGAAGTGGTGGAAAACGGGATACCCGCCGATCCTGTGCCCAACGGTGAGTACAAGGTCGTCTTTACCCCCACGGGTAAACCGGAAATCCGTGCGGAAGTTACCGTCAAGGTCGGCTCCGACGAAGATCCCGTCATCGAGTTCGGTAAAAACCCGCTGGTCGTCGATCAGACGCAGACCCCGCACGTTTTGACCGATACGGAGCTTAAGGCCGCCGTGACGGTAAGTGACGTCGAGGATATGGTGATGGGTCTCACCCCCGCACTCGAAGCCGTCGTGCTCGGTGAAAGCGGTCTGCCTCTCATTGCAGGCATCGACACCCGAGACATCGGTGTCTACAAGGTCAGATACACCGCCACCGACAGCACCGGTAACTCGGTGTCCGCCGATCGTGCGCTCGTGGTCA
>DOMT01000144.1 GCA_003509825.1 Coriobacteriia bacterium | reverse complement strand
CCCTGTATTCCCACACAAACCGGTGGTAGCATATAACCATGAGTGATAATGCGAGTATAAAAGAACAGCTGGATGCGGTGCCGCAGAGTCCCGGGGTATACCTTTGGAAGGGTGAAGCCGGCAAGGTTCTCTATGTGGGCAAGGCCAAGCAGTTGCGTAACCGCATGCGCCAGTACGTGAACCTCTCCGACGAGCGGGCGATGATCCCTCGTCTCATGGAGCAGGTACGCTCCTTCGAGTTTCTCATCACCGAGTCGGAGCATGAATCGCTGATTCTGGAAAAGAACCTCATCAACCAATACTCGCCGCCGTTTAACGTGGACTTCAAGGACGACAAGAGTTATCCGTTCATCGCCCTCACCAAAGGCGACGTGTTTCCGGTTATCAAGTACACCCGCGAAAAGCAGGTACCCACCTCCCGCTATTTCGGCCCCTATACCGACTCCCGCGCCGCTCGCCATGTCATCGACATCGTGCGCCGCGTCGTGCCTATCTGCCACTCCAAATGCGCGCAGTGGCGTCAACTCAAACGACGGCTCGAGGCCGACCCCGATATGGTTCCCGCAGGTGATAAGCCTTGTTTCGACTACCACGTAGGTTTGGGGCCCGGTCCTTGCATCGGTGCCTGCACACCTGAGGAATACGCGCAAAACGTCAAACGCGTGGAGCGGTTTCTCTCCGGGCATCGCCGCGGTTTTCTCGACGAGATCGAGGCGGAGATGAAGCAGGCCGCGGATAATCTCGACTTCGAAAAGGCGGCACGGACCAAGACCCGGTTGGAGACGGTGCGCGGGCTTCAGGATCGCCAGCACGTGCAGCTCTCTCCGAGTCTCGATGCGGATGTCATCGGCTTCAACCGGGAAGAGACGATCACCGGCGTGCATGTGCTCACCGTGCGCGAAGGTGTGGTCATCATATCCAACGAGTTTATCCTGGATAAAGGCCTCGATATCTCCGACGACGACCTGATCAGCGGATTTTTACTGCGCTACTATGAGCAGGCGACGGAGATCCCCACGCGGATCATCGTAGCCGGGCTGCCCGAGGACGCGGCGACGCTCGAGGAGTGGTTGACGACGAAATTGGCCTCGAAACACGGAGCCCGGGTCCGCCTCAAGACACCACAACGCGGCGAGCTCTCGGAGCTGCTCAAGATGGCCGAGAAGAACGCCAAATACACGCTGGGCCGCTACAAGGTACGCACCCGCTACGATGAGGAACGCATCAACACGGCGCTGCTGCAGCTGGAAAGCGCCCTGGCACTCGACAAGCCGCCGATGCGCATCGAGTGCTTCGACATCTCCACGATCCACGGGCAACACTCGGTGGCCTCCATGGTGGTGCTCACCGCGGGGCAGCCTGACAAATCCCAATACCGCCGCTTCAAGATCAAGCTCGATACGGGGGAGGCCAACGACTTCGCCATGATGTCGGAGGTACTCAAACGGCGCTATGCCCCCGAGCGTTTGGCGGACGAGCGCTTCGGTTCCAGGCCCGACCTCCTGATCGTGGACGGTGGTAAGCCACAGCTGACGGCGGCGATCAACGAGCTCAAGGCGCTCGATTTGGACATACCGGTGGCCGGCCTGGCAAAAGCCAACGAGGAACTCTTCGTTCCCTGGTACGAAGAGGGGGCGATCGTATTGCCGAGCGGATCGGCGGCACTGTATCTCGTCAAGCAGATCCGTGACGAGGCGCACCGTTTTGCCATCACCTTCCATCGTGAGTTGCGCGGCAAAGCGATGACGGTGAGTATCCTCGACAACATATTCGGGCTCGGTGCAAAGCGCAAGAAACTGCTGCTCAAAACCTTCGGATCGCTCAAGAGGCTGCGGGAGGCGAATGTGGACGATATCGCCGCCATCAAGGGGATTCCCCGCGAAGTCGCCGAAGAAGTCGTGGCGGTGCTCAGGCAAGACGTCCGGAAGGAAGCTTCCGGCGGCGCCGAACAGACACCGGAAGCTTCCTCCCGGACGTAACGGTCAGGCAACCGGAGCCCGCTCAAGGCATTCCTCTGATACACTGGAATGCCACCTCAATAAGCCCTTTCGGGAGGAAACTTGCTACAAACGACAAGCAAAGATCAGGGAAAAAAGAATTCGGTTACACCCGATCTTGTGGTCATTACCGGCATGAGNNGCACCGAGGCCATGCATACTTTTGAAGACCTCGGTTATTTTTGTATCGACAATCTACCGCCGTCGCTGCTGCTCAATCTGATGTCGCTTGCCGAGCTCTCCCGGGGCGGAAAACGCAAGCTCGCGGTGGTCTGTGATCTACGGGCGCAGGAGTTCTTCGATAAACTCAACGACGAATTGAGGCGCATCGCCGATACCGGGGTGACCTACGAGGTGCTTTTCCTCGATTCGCGCGACGATGTTCTTCTCGCGCGCTTCAAGGCGACGCGACGCCGTCATCCCTTGTCCGAAGACGGCATGACGGTCGCAGACGGAATCCAACTGGAGCGCAAGATGTTGATCTCGGCCCGCGACATCGCCGACATGATCATCGACACCTCGGACATCAACTCCAGGGAGCTGCGCAAAAGCATCCGTGCACATTTTTCAACGGAGACGGATCGTGAAAGCATGGTCGTTTCGGTCTTCTCGTTCGGCTTCAAGCATGGGATGCCCGTCGATGCCGACATACTCATCGACGTTCGCTTCCTGCCCAATCCCTATTATGAGCCCGAACTTCATTTTCTTACGGGACTGGATGAGAGCGTGCGTGATTTCGTACTCAAGAATAAAACGACGAAAGCGTTTTTCGAGAGATGGACGGGTTTGTTGGACACCGTCATGCCGGGTTACGTTGATGAGGGCAAGCAGGTTTTGGCCATCGGCATCGGTTGCACGGGGGGGCAACACAGGAGCGTGGCTTTGGCGGAGGAAACCAACAAGTATCTGAACCAAAAAGGATATAATTCGGGCATTTCCCACCGGGATCTGCCTTTGGCTGATATAAAACAACGATAAAAACGGAGAAAACCGGATGAAGAAACGTGCGGTTGTTATAGGTGGTGGAACCGGGGCTCCGGTGAGCATCCGTGCTCTCTTAAGAATCGGCGCCGACACCTCTGCGGTGGTGGCGATGTCCGACGATGGAGGCTCCACGGGCATGCTGCGCACCCACACCGGGATCATTCCGCCGGGCGACATCAGGAAGTGCCTGGTGGCGATGGCACGCGACCCCCACTCCACCTGGGTTAAAACCTTTAAGAAACGCTATCCCTATATCAACAACCATTCGCTGGGAAACCTGATCATCACGGCTCTGTACGACAATTCCGGATCGTTTACCGAAGCCATCGGGCTATGCGCCGAATTGCTCGACGCGCAGGGCAATGTGTACCCTTCGACCTTGGAAAGCGTGGTTCTCAGAGGCAGGACACGTGACGGGCGCTTCATCGACGGACAGGCCAATATCTGCAAGTCGGATACGGCGCTTTCGACGGTGTCCCTCGATCCGGCGCAGCCTCGCGCCCATATCCCCGCCTTACAGGCCATACGTGACGCGGATCTGATCGTATTGGGTCCGGGGTCGTTGTTTACCTCGATCATCCCCAATCTTTTGGTGCCCGGAGTCGTCGAGGCGATCCGGGAGGGTAACGCAATCACCCTGTTTCTCTGCTCGCTGGCCGACATGCAGGGTGAAACCTGGGGACTCAACGCCGCCGAGCTGGTGGAGGCCTTGCTCGATCATGGCATGCGTGGTCTACTGGATATCGTCGTCATGCATAAGCCCGAAGGGGCAAAGAGCCCCGGGGCGGTAACGAGTACACTGTCGACGATCACGCCCGAGATGTTGGCGGCAGCCGGTGATTCCTCGAAGACCGAGGGGAGCATACGCAGGGTGCTGTTCACACCTCAGCTCGCCCGTCGCATCGAATCCCGGGGTCCGATGCTGATAACCCGCGACCTTGTTGACCCGCTCAGGCCCACATGGCATGATATTACCGTCTTGTCGGAAGTGCTGGATGGAGTGCTCAGGATATGTCCTTCACAGCAGAGGTAAAAGATGAGCTTTCCAGATTGGTGCCGGATCATGTTTCGTGTTGTAAGGCGGAGCTGTCCGGGCTGATCAGAATACAGGGAAAACTCTCCGGCAACTACCGTCTGGAGATAACGACGGAAACCGCTCCGGTGGCCCGTGCGGCCGTGCGCCTGTTGCACGGTATCTACCATCTGAAAACGGAAATAACCACGCGGCGAAGTGTTTTACATAAGACCTATAACTATCTGATAACCGTTCCCTCACAGATCGGTTTGGAAGACGCTCTCAAAAATCTCGGCATACTTTCGGCGTCGGGGCTGGAGATGGGGATCTACCCCCATTTGGTTCAAAAGCCCTGCTGTGCGGCATCTTACCTGCGGGGGGTGTTTCTCGGCGGTGGGTTTATCGCCAATCCCCAGGGCGATTTTCACTTCGAGCTCACCTGCGACCACGAAAACCTGGCAAACGATCTGGTGGGGTTGTTGCTGCATATGGGGATACCCTCACGCTCCGTAAGCAGACGGAGCGCCTGGATCGTCTATATCAAAGGGGCCGAACCGATTCTGGATTTTCTCACCCTGGTCGGGGCTCATCGTAGTATGCTGGTCATGGAAAATGTCCGGGTGACCAAATCGGTGCGAAACGACGTTAACAGACGGCTCAACGCCGAGATGGCCAATCAAGCCAAATCGATCGATGCCGCCATGGAACAGGTGAAGGCGATTCGCCTGTTGGTGGAGAAGCGCGGCATCGATAGCCTGCCTCCCGCCTTACAGGAGTTGGCGTTACTGCGCCTTTCACACCCCGATGTGTCACTTAGGGAGTTGGGCGAACTGGCAAACCCTCCATTGACGAAGTCCGCTGTGTATCATAGGGTCAGGCGCATAGAGGCCATCGCCGATGAGTATTGGAAAAGAGAAGCGGTGCTGTAGCGATAAGACGGAGTTTCAAGGTAAACGAAGGTAACGGGTATCACGGATTCAAACCGATGCAACTTAAATGTTGTGGAGTGAAAGGAGAAAAGGAGCATGACAATCCGAGTAGGAATCAACGGATTCGGACGCATCGGGCGTCTGGTTTTGGCCGCCATGATCAATGACAACGATATCGAGGTGGTGGCGGGAAACGACCTGGGTAAGCTCGATATTATGGCACATCTCCTCAAGTACGACTCCGTACACGGCAGGATGTTTGAAGGTGTGGAGGTCGTCGACGGAGGACTCAAGGTAAACGGGAAGTTCATCAAGGCCCTGTCGGAGCGCGATATCACCAAGCTCGATTGGTCGGCGGCGGGAGTCGATATCGTCATCGAGGCTTCGGGCAAGTATAACGATGGTGAAAAGGCTGGCGCCCACATCGCCGGCGGTGCCAAAAAGGTTTTGATCACGGCACCGGCGAAAAACGAGGACATCACCATCGTTATGGGTGTCAACGAGCATCTTTACGATCCGGCGAAACACAACATCGTCTCAAATGCATCCTGTACCACCAACTGTCTGGCGCCGGTCGCCAAGGTGCTGCTCGATGAGTTCGGCATCAAGCGCGGTTACATGAACACCATCCATGCCTATACAGGCGACCAGCGTATTTTGGACGGCTCGCATAAGGACCTCAGGCGTGCACGCGCGGCGGGCATGTGCATCGTGCCGACGACGACGGGTGCCGCCAAGGCCGTGGCATTGGTCTTGCCCGAGCTCAAAGGTAAGCTCGACGGCTTTGCCACCCGTGTTCCCACCCCCGATGCCTCGATGGTCGATCTCACCGTCGAGCTGGAGCAGAGTGTGACCAAGGAGAGCATCAATGCGGCGATGAAAGCCGCCGCGGAAGGACCGCTCAAGGGAATCCTCGAATACAACGTCGACCCGATCGTATCCGTCGACGTCATCGGCAACCTGCACTCCTCGGTATTCGACAGTGAGCTGACCATGGTTTTGGGCGGTGAGGGTAACTTCGCGAAGGTCATATCGTGGTATGACAACGAGCGCGGTTACGCCACGCGCGTCAAAGATCTGGCAAAATACATGATGCGATAGAGAAGGGGAGAGGATACACTATGAGGCTTGTCAATGAGGCTGACGTAAAGGGAAAACGCGTACTGATCAGAGTGGACTTCAACGTTCCCGTCAAAGACGGTAAGGTCAGCGATGACACGCGTATCCGTGCGGTGCTGCCCACGATCCGTTATCTTTTGGATAACAGCGCCAAAATCATCATCGTCGCCCATCAGGGACGCCCCAAGGGCGAAGGTTATGAGCGGGCGTTTACGCTCAAGCCCGTTGCTCGTGCTCTCGGTGACTTGATCGGTCAGGAGGTGCGTCTCACCCACGATGTTTTGGGCATGCAGACCACGGCCGATGTCGAGGCCCTGCAGCCCGGCGAGGTATTGATGTTGGAAAACATCCGTTTCGACAAGCGCGAGAAGGGCAATGACCCCGAGTTTTCCCGTCGTCTGGCCGAACTCGCCGATATCTATGTCAACGATGCCTTTGCGGCGGCCCACAGGGCGCATGCCTCGATTACCGGAGTCACGGAGCTTCTCCCCAGCTACGCAGGCTTTCTGATGAATAAGGAACTCGGTACCTTCGAGCGTATGCTGGCACATCCCACCTCTCCTTTCGTGGCGATACTCGGCGGCTCCAAGGTCTCGGACAAGATCAAGGTCACCAGCCGCCTGATCGAGGTGGTCGACGTTTTGATCATCGGCGGTGCCATGTGTTTCACCTTCCTCAAGGCCCAGGGCTACTCCATCGGCTCCTCGCTGCGTGAGGACGATTGGCTGGAACCGGCCAAGGAATTGCTGAAAAAGGCCGAGACCGAGGGCACCAAGCTATTGCTGCCTAAAGACTTCGTGATAGCCGACGCGATAAGTGACGACGCCGTAACCAGCACGGTTGATATCTCCACAGGTATACCCGAGGGCATGATGGGCTTGGATATNNGCCGAGGGACGCACGATATTTTGGAACGGGCCGATGGGTGTGTTCGAGGTCAAACCCTTTGCGGACGGAACCCGACAGGTTGCGACGGCGGTGGCGATGAACTCCCGTGCCACGACGATCATCGGCGGTGGCGACAGCATCGCCGCGATCAACCGCTTCGGCTACAACGACCTGGTGACCTTTATCTCCACCGGCGGTGGAGCGGCGCTCGAACTGCTGGGNNCAAGCGCTCAACGAGGAGTAGCCCATGAAACGAAGATCGCTGGTTGCCGGCAATTGGAAGATGAATAAGAACACCGTGGAGGCTGCGATGCTCAGTCAGGGCATCTGTAACCGTTTCTACAACGATTACGACAACGTCGAAACGGTGCTCTGTCCCCCGTTCATTTCGCTCAAAACCGTTGCCACGGTACTGGATTACGATAAGGCGGATATCGCCCTCGGCGCTC
>DOMT01000196.1:2350-5090 GCA_003509825.1 Coriobacteriia bacterium | reverse complement strand
TACCGCAACCTGCGTCAATCGGTGGAGTCGGGCGACCTGATAAGCATCGGGGCCATCAACGGCTCCACCCATTACGACCATCGCTGCCACGAGCACAGCCACTTCGTGTGTGAGAAATGCGGACGTGTCTTCGACGTCGAGGGCGATTTTTCCGATGTCGTGGATAAAGCCGGGAAGATGCACGGGCTCTCGATCAGCGGATTTCAACTTCNNGTGTGTGAAAGCCGATAAGCGCGACGCCTCGGCCTCTCAACTCCTCCATACACACGATTTCTCCCTACATCAGCTCTGTATAGCGCTGCTTTGATCCGATACCTGCCACAGGTAGTGGCATAATGGTATCCATGGAAAACGAATCTACCCGAAAAAACCTCTTTCGCTTCTATCTCGGTCGACACCTCGTCGTAATCATCTCCGCGCTTCTCCTCGTGCTGTATTTCGCACTGCGGGAGTTTCGCCCCATAGCCGATTTCGCAACGGGGTACATCATGTTGCCCTGGCATCGGCTGGCGGGAGGTCTCAGCGGGTATCTGCCGTTTTCTCTGGCCCNNGTGGTTGTGTGTGTCGGCGATCGCAGGCTTGCTGTTTTACCTCGGTTTCAGCTTGTATCGAATTTTCCGTCGGCCCGAAAAGCTTAAAAGGTTCTACGGGGTCATCATGGCCCTGCTTGCGGGGGTTATGGCAACCTATGCGCTCATCTGCTGGCTTTGGAGCATCGGTTTTTACTCGACGACCTATGCCGAACTCAGTGGAGTTACGGCCGAGGAGATAACCGTGGCGGAACTCAAGCAGACCGCGGAGTATTTCGTGGCGGAGGTCAATAAGGCGGGCGAAGAAGTCGAGCGCGATGCCGCCGGCGTGTTCATCTGTGATCTCGAGCAGGTATTTTCAGAGTCACCTTCACTTTATCACGGATTACCCGAGCGATTCGCCTTCCTCACGGGTGCCGACATCGCCCCCAAGCCCTTGGTGTTTTCGGTGGTGTTGAGTCATATGAACTTTTCGGGTGGCTTTTTCCCCTTTACCGGTGAGGCCAATATAAACGTGCAGGCGCCGAAATGCTTCATTCCGGTTACCGTGGCACATGAAGCGGCACATCAGAGGGGTGTAATCAGGGAGCAGGATACCGATTTCACCGCGATCGCGGTCTGTATGGAAAGCGATTCGTCGGAGTTCAGATACAGCGGTGCACTGCTGGCTTACGTGCGTCTGGCTGCCGCTTTGCGCGAAGTGAGTTATGATGATTGGGTGGAAGTGGCCGGCGGCCTGAGTGAGGCCGTTCGTGTCGACCTAACCGCCAATAACGAGTATTGGGCGGGTTTCCAAACGCCTGCCGCCGATATCGGCGAGAACGCCTATGACGGGTTTTTGAAAAGCCAGGGGCAGGAATTGGGAATGAAGAGTTACGGTGCCTGTGTGGATCTGCTTGTGGCACATTACGGCGAAATGGAGTGAGTCTTATATGAAAGTCTCGACAAAAGCGAGATACGCACTACGCTTTCTTCTCGATCTGGCCGAACATAGGGATGAGGGCTTCATACCGCTCAAGGACGTTGCCGCCAGGCAAAATATCTCCAAGCAGTACCTCGAACAAATCGTTGCCTTGCTGCACAGCGCAAACGTTCTGCGCTCCAACCGGGGTAAGCAGGGAGGCTACCTGCTGGCCAAAGACCCCGATCGATTTACGGTGGGTCAGATATTGCGAATCACCGAGGGTTCGCTTGCACCGATCGCCTGTTTGGACGAAGATATCAATGTCTGCGAGCGGGTCGAGCACTGTAAAACGCTGCCTATGTGGACCGGGCTCGATAAGGTGATAACCGAGTATCTGGACGGCATCACTTTGCAAGACATGTTGGATCAGTACCAAGAGCGTGGTGCCGACAGTTACGTGATTTAAGAAAGAATGGCGGGACGGGGGTATATGTGAATCAAACGTTTTTTACACAGTTTCTGCAAATCAGCACCTGGCAGACGATCCTGCTGATCGTTTTGCTGCTCGGTGCCTTCGCGGTCATCTTTTTGCTCGCAAAACGAAAGCTATCGTTTTCTGCACGCGTGATCGTGGCTATGGTGCTCGGCGTTTTGCTGGGGCTCGTTATGCAGTTGATGGCGGGCTTTCCCACCTCGCCCGAAGAGGTACCGTACATCGGTGAGGCAACCGGCTGGTTCGGGTTGTTCGGCAACGGCTTCATGAATTTGATCAAGATGCTGGTGGTGCCTCTCGTTTTGATATCGATCATCCATGTCATCATCAATTTGGAAAACGGATCGAGTATCGGAAAACTCGTCCGCAATTCCTTGGCGGTGATTATGGGGATGGTGGCATTGGCTGCCGCCGTGGGTCTTGCCCTGGGAGTTTTGTTCGGCGTGGGTCATGGACAGGATGCGGTTGCCGGATCCGCGGAGATAAAGACGGTGACGCCGATCGCCCAAACCCTGACCGCCCTGATTCCCGGTAATCCGGTTGAGGCGATGGCCGACATGAATATCATCGGCGTGGTGATATTTTCCGCGCTCCTCGGCGTCGGTGCCAGGCAGGCGCACACCAAAAAGGAATACCGTGCGGCCGTCGAGCCGTTTTATCGCGGCATCAACGCGCTTCACAGGATCGTCATCGGCGTCGCATTGATGATCATCAGGCTCATCCCCTATGCGGTGATACCGCTGCTTGCAAGCACGCTTGCCCTGCACGGCGTAGCGAGTATCGTGGAGGTGGGCAAGTTCATTCTCGTGCCTG
>DOMT01000196.1:0-2341 GCA_003509825.1 Coriobacteriia bacterium | reverse complement strand
TCCGTGAGTCCGGTTGCCTATGTAAAGAAGGCAACGCGCGTTCTCGCTTTGGCCTTTACCTCCCGGTCCAGTGTGGGGGTATTGCCCGTTACCATCCAAACCCTCACGGGGAAAATGGGCGTAAGCGGCGGTACGGCGAGTTTCGTCGCCAGCTTCGGTACGACGGGAGGGATGCAGGGATGTGCGGGTGTGTTTCCCGCATTGTTGCTCGTGTATGTGGCCAACATGAACGGCATTGCCGTCGATGCCACCTTCGTCGTCATGGCGCTGATTGTTATAACCCTCGGGTCGTTGGGGATTGCAGGCATACCGGGAACCGCCACCATGGCGGCCTCGGTGTCGCTGTCGGGTGTGGGTATGGCGAGCCTGTTTCCGAGTATCTCCACCATTTTAGCCATCGATCCTTTGATCGACATGGGGCGCACCCTGCTCAATGTCTCGGGATCCATGGTCAACGCGATCACCGTAGATAGGACTTTGGGTCTGTTCGATCGTGGGAAATACAACAGCAGCGAGGCGTCGCAAGGCCGTGAGGATGGGTTTTAGGATACAAGGTGAGTGAAATGGGCTATTTTTCCTACGAAGGCGAGGCGACCGGGATAACGGTTGTGGGCCATACCGCGTTCGATCATATCTGCAAGACGCCGTATCTGCCGCCGGTCAATGCTTCCACTCCCGTTACCAAACGCGACATCCTCTTCGGGGGTGGGGCGGCCAATATCGCCACAGGCATTGCAAAGCTCGGACAAAAGGCGACGCTTGTCAGTGCCGTCGGCGGTGATTTCTCGGGCAGCGCTTACGAGAAGCGCATGCTTGATCTCGGTGTTCAACTGGATAACTATGTTTTACCGGATGAACATTCAGCCACGGCGTTCATGTTCACCGATGATAACGGCGACCAGATGACCTTCTTCGAATGGGGAGCGTCTCGGGCTTTCGCCTCGCAGCGGCCCGCGCGGCACTCCTTCGTCCACATGGCGACTGCGGATCCCGCCTACAACGTCGAGGTGGCTCAGCGCGCCGTGTTTTCCTCCTTCGATCCCGGTCAGGATGTGCGCCTGTACACCCGGGAGCATCTCGATGTCATGTTCGATCGCATCAATGTGTTGTTGGCAAACAGGCATGAGTATGATGTCATGTGTGCGACTCTGGGCTGCACCAGGGCCGCCATCGCCGCACGGATTCCTCTCGCGATCGAAACCTTGGGCGGGGAGGGGAGTTTGCTCAGGGTGGAGGGTGAGGAGATCCCTATTGCGGCTTGTAGGGTCGAGTTGGTCGACCCCAGCGGAGCGGGCGATGCCTATCGCGCGGGATTTTTCAGCGGACTCATCCAAGGTTACGACGTGGTGGTCTGTGCTCAGATCGGTGCGGTCACCGCATCCTTTGTTGTTGCGGAGGTGGGCTGTCAGACGAATCAGTGTGATTGGCAGACGATGCGAGAGCGCTACGAGAGTAACTTCGGTTCGCTACCCGATCCGGTGCGGGTGATATAAATGAGAGGAAAGACGGTTTTTTCCAAGCATCTTTGACAGTGAGGGGTCATATGGCTGACGGAGAGTTCATCAATCTGACTGTGGATAATCTTGCCGATGAACACATCGCCTGCATCATCCGTAGCAGGAAGGTACATCCGGGCATCGATGCCAAGAAGGCTTGGCTGGCGGGGCGCCTTCGGGAGGGTCATGTATTTAGGAAGCTGAATGCCAAGGCTGCGGTTTTCATCGAATATGCACCCTTGGAGACGGCCTGGGTGCCTATCGTCGGCGACGACTATCTCTACATATATTGTTTATGGGTGTCCGGGGCTCCTAAGGGGCAAGGCTATGGCAAGGCGCTGATGCAATATTGTTTGGATGATGCCCGACGCAAGGGTAAATCGGGTGTTTGCATGCTCGGGGCAAAGAAACAGAAGAGTTGGCTTTCCGATCAGACGTTTGCGAGAAAGTATGGATTTGAGACGGTGGACACGACGGCGAGCGGATATGAATTGCTCGCACTGTCCTTCGACGGGACGGTTCCTGCTTTTACGCAAAGCGCGAGGAACTCCGTAATCGATGACGCTGGCTTGGTCGTTTACCACGACTACCAGTGCCCCTACATCTGCCAGTATCTCGAAAGGGTGCACGGATATTGCGAATCGCAGGGTGTGGATGTGACCTTCAGAGAGGTCGATACTCTCGAAAAAGCCAAAAATTTACCTTGTCCGTTTAATAATTGGGCCGTGTTTTATAAGGGAAATCTTGAGACGGTAAATCTGACGGATGCTATCTATTTGGAGAGAATTCTAAAGAAATAGCATGCCGTATCACTCGAATCCGCAGATCGTCGGGTTATATGATTC
>DOMT01000133.1:3077-4812 GCA_003509825.1 Coriobacteriia bacterium | reverse complement strand
GAGAATATATACGTAACCTCTATCTTTATCGCCCATGAACCGCTGACCCCTTCCTTCGCCTTCCAGCATTGAGTGTCCGTTCCATAATGCCACATCCAGCGCATTTCAATATGCGGGCTTTAGGATAACAAACGGTGATTTTAGGGTAGACTCAAGAATGGGGACCGATGCTCAATGATGTTAAAGCAATTCTGCAAGCGTCGCCTGCAGAATTTCGGTTTAGCCCCCAGCCCTACCCCACAACCACGGCGGTCCCGCTCACCGTCACCATCAGCATGCCGCCTTGGCCCAGTGACTCGTAATCCAAATCCACACCCACGATCGCGTTTGCGCCCTTTTCCGTTGCTCGTTGGGTCATCTCGTAGATCGCGCTTTCGCGGGCCTGTAGCAGCTCGTTTTCGTACGACCCGCTGCGACCGCCGAAGATGTTGGTGAGGCCGGCCGCGAAGTCTTTAACCACGTTGATGCCGGTTATCACCTCGCCGAACACTATGCCGCGATATTCGATGATCTGTTTACCCTCGATGTTTTGCGTTGTCGTCACTATCATGTCCGCACTCCTGTCTGTTGCGATCAATCGTTTTCATTTTGGGAAGCAGTATTCTTCAGTCATCCGGCGCCCTACCCCACTACCGTGATCGTCGATCTGATCATACCCATCCAGCAAGTGTATTGAAAGACACCCGTCTTGGTCGGGGTGAACTCAATGATATTTTCGCCCTGCCTGAAGGCGTATTCGAGGTTGTACTCGGGGATGACCAACGCTTTATTGCAACCGGTGATGCTGCCCTTGGGCGCATCGATGATCCATCGCACGGGTGTGCCGGCCTGCACGGTGATAGCGGGGNNCCGCGCGCTCAGCGTGCTTTTTACCTCCTGGACGCCATCTTTGATGGCTCCGTCAGCCTGCGGAGTTGTGGATGCGGATGAGCCGGAGCCGCTATCGCTGCCATCTCCGGCATCGGAATTCGCAACAACGGGAGCTGCTCCGCCCCCGGCAAACGGCAGGTTAACGCCCGACAAGCTCAGGCCCTGCGAAAACATGGACATCCCGAGCACGGCAACCAACACCGCACCTACCGCCATCGCCTTACCTCTGAACTTGATACCCATCAGTGAACCGAAGACGCTGAGGCCGAACATCAGCGGAACGGTGCCGACGGCGAACAAAAACATCGCCAGCGCACCCTCGAAGGGGCTGCCGGTGGAAAGCGCAAACAGCTGCATCGCCTGTAGAGGCCCGCAAGGCATCAGACCGCTGAGCAGCCCTACCACAAGCGGACTCTTACTCCGCCCCGCCTGCGCACTGACTTTGTCGGTGAGAGAGCCGGGCAGTCGCAGTGTGAGCTTACGCAGCCCCGGAATGACACCGAGCATATTGAGGCCGACGATCACCATGAACACGCCGGCGATCAGCTGAACCACGCCTCTGAACATGCCGCTCGGCGTGATGACAAGTCCGATGATGCCGACAATGACACCGATGACCGTATAGGAAACCACGCGGCCGGAGTTATAGAGCAGCGCAGCCCACAACGCCGACACCCCGTAGCTACCGGCTCCGTTACCACCCGTCGCGTGCGCGCCCCTACCGGCATCCGTATCGCCTCCGCGGCTTTCTCCATCACCGCTGCCACCCCCGCGCAAGCGGGTGTCCACGCCGGCGGGATTCCCGCCCGCCCCTCCAGTTGCCACCGTGGGGATCGACTGCGAGAGATTGATGCCGCCACACATG
>DOMT01000133.1:0-3057 GCA_003509825.1 Coriobacteriia bacterium | reverse complement strand
AGCTGAAACCCGTTGAAAAGCTGCGTAAAGATCAGGTGCTCCAGTATAAAAAACAGCGCGACGATGATGATTATCACACCGATGGTCCGCGCGGTCCCGGACTGCAGGAGCGACCCGCCCGCCGTCCGCCCCTTTTCGGCACCGGTCGGTGAAGCCGTGTAGCCTAGCTTGGCGACGACAGCTATGAGGGCTTCGGGTGAGATGACAGTCTCGTCATAGGTGACCGTCGCCCGCCCCTCGCTATAAGATCNNTAGATACCGAAGCCGAGGTCACACCCCTGACCTTCTTGAGTTTTTTCTCGATACGTTCCTGACAGTTGAGACAGGTCATGCCGCTGATACGCAGTTTTTGAGTAGCCAAGTAAATCCCCTATTGCCTGTAATCCCATCCGTTTTTGACGAGGTATACATCGTCCATCCGAATACCTACCACATCGGTAGGTAAACAATGATACCCCTATTTCGCATCCGGATCGTCGACACAATGCAACTGTTTGATGTCATTAACTCGGCTCCGGCCGGCGGCCGTCTCTCAACTCGCCACCCACGCGGTCAGGAAAGCGTCCGTTTCGCCTCGGCGGCAGCCGCATTACGAAGAAAAACAGACCTACTCTCACCGCGCTCACGCGCCGCCCTGTTGATGACGACAGCCAGGGATTTGGGAACCTTGAACGAGATCACTTCCAGCGGTTCGACACTCAATCGCGGGCGCCCGCGCACGATTTCTCCTCCAGCGCCGTAAAGATCGCCGCGGTCCCAAGGCTCGGCCATCTTCTCTATGATTTCATCGGTGATGATCGTCCCGTCTTCAGCTTTAAAGTCCATCATGTGCTCCTTCCGACTCATTCAAGTCCAAGCTCTTTTTGAACTTTGCGGGTCGCCTTCATCGCGCGAAAAACTACCCACCTCTGCCCATCCGCATCCCAAACCGACACAATCTGTATGTCCCTCCCCGCAACATCGACTCCAATCGATACGTATTGCGTAGGATATTCTCCCTCTCTCGGTTGACTGACATATGCATTTCGCCATGCATGACAAATATCCGTTTCACGTAGCCCATGCTTGTAGGCATGCGGATGAATAATCGATTCGTTTCCAATACCTCCCCTTCCATTTTAGTACTACTTTATAGTATTACTAAAANNGACGATACCCACCCTGAAACTTCACGCGGAAACCGGATGTTGCCTCCGCGCTACCATGATGTTTGGAGGTTTATTCGCATGGATGATTGCCCGGAGTCACAATCGAGAAAAATCAAACGCGCGCGACGTTGGGAAGACCGTCCCCGGGCTTTGCGGCTTTTGGTTTGGCTGCTACTGCTCCCTCTCAAGATTTTACTGATGGTGAATTTCTCGCTGTTTATGGTAATGCTTGTAAGTTATTTCATCCCTTTCTTTCTCTTCGCGTGGATGGTATTCGATGCCTACGGGATGGGATACGGTTTCTTGATGCTACTCGGTGTCCCTGCGATCGTAGGAGGGCTACTGGCGGCAAAGGCAGTCCTTGATGAAACCGATCCCTGGGAGTTTCCTTATTAAGAGTGTGAGCATACCGAACACCCCCGATCAAACCGACGGGAAACTCGTAGTACACTGGTAGCGAGCGCGCAATTATAGCGAGCGATGTGTAGATTCCAAAACCCGAGGCAACAGGGAGCACCCATGAACGAGATATTCAAGCGCACCAGCGTCAGGCAGTTTACCGATCGCCTCGTTGAAAGTGAGAAGATCGAGCAATTGCTCAAGGCGGGCATGCAGGCACCGTCGGCCGGCAATCAGCAACCCTGGGAGTTTGTGGTGATCGATGACCCGCAGCTCAAAGACGCACTCTGCGAAGCAAGCCCCTACACCGGCCCGCTGAAGCGCTCGCCGATGGGCATCGTCGCTTTAGCCCGCACAAACGACATGCGTTTTCCCGAAGACGTGCAGTCCGACATGAGTGCCGCTACGCAAAACATCCTGCTCGAAGCGGTGAGCCTCGGACTCGGCGCCTGCTGGCTGGGAGTGTTTCCCATCCAAGAGCGCATGGACGTCATCACCGAAGCGCTCAAGCTGCCGAACACGGTGGCGCCCTTCTCGATGATCGCCGTGGGCTACCCTGCGGCAGAGGCCGAAGCCACCCTGCGCTACGACGCTACCCGCGTGTCTTACAACGGCTACCCTCGCACCGCCTCATAGGCGCCTGCCTTTCCCAAGCGTAACGGTCGGGTAAACAACGTTGGCTTCGGACAGCACAGTACTTTCACTCCACCCGGCAGCCTATCCGCAAATACCCTATAATCTAGCTAGTCGGTCCCTATTGCCATCGGACCGCAGGATAGAGTCCCAAAGGGAAGGATTATCAATCATGGCCAAAAGTAAGTTCACCATCAAGCAAAGTGCGAAGGGCTACACGTTTAACCTGGTAGCCGGCAACGGCGAAATCATCGGCACCAGTGAGGTCTACGCCGCCATGGCCGGCCTCAAAAACGGCGTCGCCAGCGTTCAGAAAAACGCGCCGATCGCAGCCATCGAGGATCAAACGGTTGAGGGCAGCAAGGCCGGCAACCCCAAATTCGAGATATATAAGGACAAAAAGGGTGAGTTCCGCTTCCGCCTGAAGGCCGGCAGCGGCCAGATCATCCTGGCGTCCCAGGGCTACAACGACAAAGCCGGATGCAAAAACGGCGTCAAAAGCGTTCAGAAAAACGCCCCCGAGGCCACCGTCGAGTAACAACGACCCGACAACCGAATACAATGAACGTCCCTGTACATAACGAGCAAGCGAGGAAATGCAAACCATGAGTGAGATCAAATGCCCGAAGTGCGGCGAAACGTTCAAGATCGATGAGGCCGGTTACGNNNNGGAGCGCACCGATATGATGGCGCGCGAGAAAGCCGATGCGGTCAAACTTGCCGAAGCCCACACCAAAAGCGAGCTGGCAGCGCAACTGGCGGAGCTGGAAGCCACGATCACGGAGCTCAAAGCCGGTAAAGGTGCCGAGCTGGCCGAACTCAAGGCCGAGCGCGACGGTGCGCTCGCGAAACTCAAGGCCGAAGGCGAGTCCGAGAT
>DOMT01000113.1 GCA_003509825.1 Coriobacteriia bacterium | reverse complement strand
CACCTGTGGCCGCCGCCAGCACACTGTCGCTTTCGCAGAGCGTGTCGTTTTGCGCGAGGAGGCCCACGGTGATGCCGCTGCGCCGGGTAACCTCTCCCTCATCGGGTGGCGTAAGACCCGCCAGCACCGTGAGCAGTGATGACTTGCCGCTGCCGTTGAGGCCGACGATACCGATACGATCGCTCTCGTCCACACCGAGCGTAACCCCCGCCAGCACCTTGGCTCCGGGGTATTCTAAAAACACATCTTTGCAGTTAATCTGAACAGTCATAGCACAAGGCTATCACAAAGACCCGCAACAAGGCGCGTGCAAGTCTTGTTGCGGGCGTATGCTTCTTTTGTGCTCTCGGCTTTTGGCCGAAAAATAGGCAAAAATACGGCACAGGGTTTAAAAGTGCCTACCTCGCAGGCAAAATCGCTTACAATGCTCTTATGAGTCAAGCAGCCGTTAGTGCATATCGCGTTCTTATCATCGAAGACGATGCCGACATCAACGACATCGTTGCGGCTTTCCTCGCCAAGCAGGGCTTTTGTTGTACGCAGGCGTATTCCGGTAGTGAGGCACGGCTGGTTCTTGCCGCGCAGGGCGGCTTCGACCTCATCATCACCGATCTGATGTTGCCGGGGCTTTCGGGCAATCAGCTTGTGGATTTGATCCGCACTACCAGTCAGGTGCCGATCATCGTCACTTCGGCCCAGGACACACCGGCTGAGAAACTGACGCTCTTTGAGTTGGGTGTGGATGATTACCTGGTAAAACCCTTCGATCTCAATGAGTTGCTCGCGCGGGTGACCGTGCAGCTCCGACACGCCTCACGTCTTTCGGAGAGCGTCTCTGCGGGACACGGGGAGGATAGCTCTTCTGCGGCCCGTTCGTCCCGGGATATGCAAGAAGCATCTCCTTCCCACGCCGCCCGCCCATCCACCACCCTCACCTATAAAGACTGGCAGCTCGACCCCGAGGCCCGCCTTTTCTCCGTAGCGACCACCCCCGTAAAGCTCACCCGTACCGAGTTCAACATTCTCGAGGCGTTGGTGCGCAGGCCCAGCAAGGTCTACACCAAGCAAGAGCTCTTCGAGCTAGCCTGGCAGGAAGAGGCCTATGTGGAGGAAAAAGCCATCAACGTGCATATCAGCAACATCCGCAGCAAGCTCAAACCCTCCGGCACCGACGGCTACATCGAAACGGTATGGGGCATCGGCTACAAACTGGCATAATCTTTATACTTTCTTAAACCTTTGCAGAGAGTTGCTGAACACTTTTTTCCTATTGTTTGTGGTGGAACGAATACCGGTGTTTCACAGACAGGCAAACGATGGTAAAGATTGGAGCGAACCGTGAGTGTAGTCAAAACACGGGCACTGACCAAGCGCTTTGGCAATAAAGCGGCGGTCGACACCTTTGATATGCAGGTTAACAAGGGTGATATCTACGGATTTGTGGGGCACAACGGTGCCGGCAAATCAACCGTTATGAGGATGTTGAGTGGGCTTACGACTCCCACCGAAGGAACGGTCGAGGTATTCGGAAGTCCCGTCGACACAAGCGGCGCTAAGAAACTCGGCGTGCTCATCGACGGCCCGGGGCTTTATCCCACCATGAGTGCCTACGATAACCTGATGCTCAAATGCCTCTGTGTGGGCGTGGTGAGCCCCAAACAGACCACCGTCGAGTTGCTCGACTTCGTGGGGCTGGCCGATGTGGGTAAGAAGGCCTCCAGGTTTTTCTCCACAGGCATGAAGCAGCGCCTCGGCCTGGCGTTGGCATTGGTGGGCAACCCCGACCTGCTGTTGCTCGACGAGCCGCTCAACGGGCTTGATCCGGAGGGCTCGCGCGAGATCAGGCAACTCATCATCCGCCTCAACGAGGAGCGCGGGCTTACCGTCATCATTAGCTCGCACATCCTCGACCAGCTGGGAAGGATGTGCAATCGCTACGGCGTCATCAGGGCGGGCAGGATGGTTGCCGAGCTGACGACGGAGCAAGTGGCGCAGGAGTGCAGCGCATATCTGCACTTGGAGACGAGTGATCCGGCCAAGGCGCTGGCGGTTTTGCAGGAGCGGTTTACCAGCTTGGACTTTACGGCCATGCCCGACGGCGCTTTGCGTATCTCGGGTGCTGCGGATGCAGGACTCATCGGCGCAGCGCTGGCCGAAGCCGGCATCGCCGTGACCTCGCTCTACACACATCGGCGCGACCTCGAGGACTTTTTCGTTGAGATGATGGGAGGTAACTAACATGATGAATCTGTTGAGAATGGATTTTTACCGTCTCATCAAGGGTAGGATGCTTTGGGTGTTCTTAGGCATTATCGTTGTAGTGGTTGCATTGATGACCGTGTTTTTTGCCTTTCTTCACTCGGATGCGGGCAAGGACTTTTTGATGAACTCCGTTCAGGACGGTAGTGGAACCATAGTTACGGCGGGCGGTGCCGTTTACTTGGACGACCCCGCCGACGTGGACGCCATGCTTACAAGTATGTTCGACCTGACCCAGATCGAGTATGTAACGCAGGCTTTTGCCTATGGCGGCGGGATGTATATACTGCTCTTTTTGCTGGTAGTGTTGTTTTGCGCTGCGGAGTTTGAGAGTGGTTTTGCCAAAAATGTTTTTTCCGTACGGCAGAGCAAGACGGCGTTTTTCGCAAGCAAGTTTATCCTCATGATCGTGGTGAGCGTAGTCTTTCTTTTGTTCGGTACGGCACTTTCGATGCTTAGCGCCGCGATTCTCGGCATCGACCTGCGCGCGTCCACGCCGACCGAATGGCTTACCTGGCTCGGCCTCAGCGCTCTTGTGACTTTGGCTTACGAACTCATTTTGGCAGCCGTGGTTTGGCTGGTACGCAATAAAGTAGCCGGTATCGTGCTCGCCGTTATGCTTGCGGTGGGCGTGATCGGTGGGCTACTCTCGTGGATACTCGGCTTCTTCTTCGGCTCCGACGCGCTCAAAGCTCTGCTTTACACCGGCATGAAGGCCACCGGCGCCGGCAGCGCGGGCATCGAGGAGCTCGGCGTAACGACGATCGTGGTGGTGAGCGTAATCTATGCGGTCGTGGCCATTGCCGCGGGGTTGGTTGCGCTGAAGAAGAGGGACGTGTGAGGAAAACGACTTCAGTGAGTGCGGTGGCGATTGCGGTGACCGGCAGGGGCGGGGATTCTTCTCGCAGGTCTGTTGTCCACCCGGATATGTTAGAGAAGAGTACCGGGAGATTCCCANNTGCCATGATTGTTTTAACGGTTGCACTTATCTTGTTCGCACTGCTGAGCATTCTGCTCGTCATCCAAAATATTCGCAAAGAGAGGGAGCTGCGTCGTATGGCGTGGTTCCTTCGCTCGCGTGACGTGGAGGATAACGCGCGGCTGACGGCGGAGGTCAGGTCGAAGGGGGTGCTGGAGCTCGACCGGGTTATCAACGACGAGCTGGACGCGTTGCAAGCGGAGCGCATCCGACTTGAGCGGCAGGAGCGTGAGTTTCGCCAGGGTCTCGCAGGGCTTTCCCACGACATCCGCACACCTTTAGCCGGGGCTCAGGGATATATGCAGCTTTTGGATACCGAGGAAGATCCCGCACTACGCTTGCGCTATCACGAGGGTATCACCCGCAGACTCGAAGATCTCAAACACCTGCTCGACCAGCTGTTTCTCTATGTGCAGGTGAGCGATGCAGACTATGCGCTCGAATGCTCACCGGTCGATGCCAATGCCATATTGGCCGAAAGCCTGGCGACCTTCTACCCCGAGTTTTCGCAGCGCGGCTGGACGCCCGGCATCGAGTTGGCCAACGAGGTGTGCACGGTACGGGCGAACGAGGAAGCTCTAAGCCGCATCTTTCGCAACCTCATCGCCAACGCCCTGTGCCACGGCAGCACAGCACCGCAAATCAGGCAGCAAGGTAGCACGTTCGTTTTCGAGAATCGCCTGCACGCTCCGCAGTTGCTTGAGCCCGGTAGGCTTTTTGAGCGGTTTTACACCTTTACACCCAAGGGCACCGAGCGCTCCGGTTCCCGCAGGGGAAGCGGCCTCGGTCTTGCCATAGTGGCCCAACTCGCAGCGGCGATCGATGCAGGTGTAACGGCCGAGCTGCAGGAAGACCGCCTGGTGATCCGGCTTTGTTTCGAGTGATGTGAGCCGGGGGACGGCAGCACGGGGGAGGCTCGGGAGAAAATAGTAAACTATGTATTATAACTAGCAATTATAGTTGATCTATGCTAAGATTTGAGTGTAATGCCCGCCGTTTGGCTTGGAGTGCCGACGGGTACACCGATTTAAGTGGAGGCGGTCACTTGCGTGGTCGCCCGCTCTATCTCCGCGTTTTTCACGCCGGAACTATGCAAATTGCCTCACCTGTTCTCAAAAACAAACAATTGACGCACTCCACGTGCTCAGATACAATTTGAGGGTTCGTTTTCG
>DOMT01000094.1 GCA_003509825.1 Coriobacteriia bacterium | reverse complement strand
TCGGCCTTTTTTTGAAGCAGACGTTTGCGTGCCTCAAACGTCAAGCCCTCATAATGCTCTTTGAAATACAAAGACTTTTCAATGTGGACTTTGTTGAGTTCGCCCCATAGCTCCCGAACATCATCGATAACATCGATGTTACCGACTTCATATGTGACCTCACTGCTCACCTTCTACAGTCTCCTTTTCTCAGTTACGATACAGCGTCTTGCTATATGAACCCGCTTTGCGAGCTCATTTACTTTGTAACCTCCCCGTTTGGAATACCCGGTGTTGTTTTATGCTGTTGTATTTTTGTGTGCTAACGCGAATGCGACTTACTCTTGATGTGCCATGCCCCCGGCCCGCATTTACATGGTGACCCCGACCACTGTTGCCATCCGTCCGGCTCTGCCGCTATCTCGTCGAGCGGAGTGCAATCGTACATCATGCCGCGTGGAGCCGGGGTGGTGGGTGATCTTGTCGGACGGCACCCCGAGAGCGGTTAATATCTGCGTGGCCGCCATCGGTAGATCCGCCAGAAAATGGCCGGGTTTTGTATCGGTAAAGCACTCCGACGTCACCGCCGGTCTCACAAGCAGCGCGTCACGGACCTCGGTGGATATCTCATAGTCCTCTCGCGCGACCGCCGGCCCTATCCAGGCTCTGAGATCCGCTGCGGAAACGTCGTAGTCCCTTTCGAGTCGCTGCACGACGCCTTCGACGATGCCCGCCGCCAGGCTCTTCCAACCCGCATGGATGCCCGCCGCCACCCTGCTGTTTTCGCTTACCAGCAAAATCGGTAGACAGTCGGCTGTGGTAAAAGCCACCGCGGTGCCCGGCTGCGAGATGATGGCGGCGTCGGCACGGAGGCCGTGTTCGGGCGCGGTGATATCATCGGTGTTGCCGTGTCCGAGGTCGATAATGTTGTCTTCGTGCTCGAGCGACAACCAGGTGACCTCGAGCGGAGCCAAAGCATGCTCCAGATCCCTGCGGCTGCCTTCACAGACACATGCGGTAAAGTCGAAGACCTCGTCGGCTGTGGCTTCGGCCCGCTGCACATCGTGCATGCCCGCAGAAAGCCCACCTGCCTGCCCGCGGCGTGCCTGCACGGTAAAGGCCGTCAACCAGGACAGGTCGGCCCAAGCCGGCTTGATGAGCGGATAATCCGAAAGTTCGGTTCTTCTATCCGGTTGCGGAAAGCCCACGGTGGCCTCAGAGGTACCGGGCACGATCGCCTTCGATCAAATCTGCGACGGTTTGGATTACCGCATCGAGCGGGATGGAGCGTTTTTCGCCCGTGCGGCGCTCTTTGAGCTCCAACTCACCGGCCTCGATACCGCGCTTGCCGATCACCACCTGATAGGGCCAACCGATGAGGTCGGCATCGTTGAACTTCACGCCGGCGCGCTCCGCGCGATCATCCACAACCACTTCGATGCCGAGTTTCGCCAAACCCTCGGCAAGGCGGTCGGTCTCGGCCAGGACGGCCTCATCGTTCATCACCAGCGGCAGTATCGCCACTTCGGCGGGAGCAACGCTGATCGGCCACATGATGCCGCCTTCGTCATTGTACTGCTCGACGATGGCCGCGAGGGAGCGTGTAACACCCCAGCCGTAACAGCCCATGATGAAGGGCTTCTCCGAACCGTCTTCGTCCATATAATAGGCCTGCATGGCATCGGAATACTTGGTACCGAGCTGAAACACCTGGCTGACCTCGATGCCGCGGGCTTGGGCGAGAGGTTTGCCGCACACGGGACAAAGGTCACCGGGTTTGGCTGTGGAGAGGTCCGCCCACATATCCACCTCGAAGTCCTTACCCTGCGTTGCGCCGACGAAGTGGTAATCGACCTCGTTGGCCCCCACCACCCAGGCGGAAATGTCTTTGAGTGCCACGTCGGCGACGACGCGCACACCCTCAGGCAGCGCGACGGGACCCATGTAGCCCTTAACCAATCCGAGGTCGGTCATCTCCTCATCGGTGAGAAACTCGAATCCGGGCAAGACCTTGTCGGCCTTGATCTCGCCGAGTTCGTGATCGCCGGGGATGAATGCTACGGAAACCCGACCCGACGGCTCCTTGAGACTCAGCGCCTTGACGGTGGCCGCCTCGGGAATATTGAGGAACCCGGCCAGTACGGCGATGGTGCCCTCGATCGGGGTATGTATCTTCTCGATGGAACCGGCCTCGTAGGCAAGCGGTTTTATGGTTGCCGCAGCCACCTCGGTGTTGGCGGCATAACCGCAATCGCAATAGACGAGCTCCGCCTCGCCGGCATCGGCCAGCGCCATGAACTCCATGGAGACGCTGCCGCCGATCTGCCCGGAGTCGGCCTCGACCTTGNNGCCCGTAGGCCGTCGCCTGCTCATCGTAGTGCTCCTGCAGGCTTTCCTGACTGGTATGGAAGCTGTAGGCATCCTTCATTAAAAACTCACGGCCGCGCAACAGCCCGAAGCGCGGCCGTATCTCGTCGCGGTACTTCCATTGGATGTGGTAAAGCGACTGCGGCAGCTCCTTATAGCTGCGCAGCTCATTGCGCACCAGTGAGGTGATCAGCTCTTCTTGTGTGGGGCTCAAGGCAAAGCCGTGTCCGTGGCGGTCTTCGAGACGCATCAGCTCGGGGCCATACACATCCCAACGTCCGCTCTCGTACCACAGTTCCGCAGGCTGGATGATGCTCATCTTCATCTCCTGCGAACCGATGGCATCCATCTCCTCACGCACGATCTGCTCCACCTTTTGCAGTACGCGAAACCCGAGCGGCAAAAAGGAATAGATGCCTGAGGCGACCTTGCGCATCATGGCGGAGCGTTGCAGCAGACGATGCGAGGCGATCTCGGCGTCGACGGGGTTTTCTTTGAGTGTGGGCGCAAACAAGCGGCTCATCTTGAGTATAGGGGTGTTACGCGTAGACCCGGTCACAGGGCTTCCTTTCCTTGCAGCTCACGCCGCCGTTAACAACACGGGGATTCGCATAGGACAATGGTCCGATTTGTCCGGGCCACACAGCGAATCGCCCAATATTTTGCAGTTGCTAATTGTAGCTTATCCGGGCTGTTTATTCGGGGAATAAACCGAGGCGTTACCCGAGGCGATCGATCTGATCGAAGAGCGCCTCGATGATCTCGTCCTCGTTTACGGTTTTGAGTATTTCGCCTTTGGCAAATATCGCGCCCTTGCCCACGCCGCAGGCCACGCCCACATCGGCATCCTTGGCCTCTCCGGGGCCGTTGACCACACAACCCATGACCGCCACCGATATCGGAAGACGATAGTCTTGCAGGCGTTTTTCCACCTCTGTGGCCAAGGGGATGAGATCCACCCGACAACGTCCGCAGGTCGGACAGCTCACCAGTTCGGGGCTACGCCGCCTGAGACCCAGCACCGCCAAAAGCTCCCAGGCCACACGCACCTCCTCCACAGGATCGGCGGTAAGCGATACCCGCAAGGTGTCGCCGATGCCGCCGAGCAGCAACGCCCCGAGACCGGCTGCCGACTTGATCGTGCCCTGAAAGGCCGTGCCTGCCTCGGTGATACCGATGTGTAGCGGGATAGCGGGCAATTCGGCGGCGAGGAGACGATAGGCGTCGACGGTGGTGCGCACATCATGCGCCTTGGCGGAGAGCACGACGACTTTAAAACCGCGGGCTTCGAAGTGCTGTACGTATTCCGTAGCGCTGGCAGCAAGTTTTTCGGCATGGCTCAAGTCCGCGCGCTCGGCGAAGGCCTCGGCCAGCGAGCCGGCGTTAACGCC
>DOMT01000127.1 GCA_003509825.1 Coriobacteriia bacterium | reverse complement strand
CTTTGCCTTTACCGGTAACAAGTTCGAGTTTCGTATGCCCGGCTCCGAGGTAAACCTCGCCGATGCCAACATGGTGCTCAACACCATCATCGCCAAAGCGCTCTCCGAGTTCACCGAAGCGGTTGAGGNNCATGAAGGATATCCTCGGCAAACACCAACGCATCATCTTCAACGGCGACAACTATAGCGCCGAGTGGCCCAAGGAGGCCAAGAAGCGTGGACTACTCAATCTGCCGACGACACCCGACGCCCTCGGCGAATATATCTCCGAGGCCAGCATCGAACTATTCGGTGAGTTCAACGTGCTCTCCGAGGTGGAGGTGCAGAGCCGCTACGATGTAAAGGTCGAGCATTATTCCAAGAAGATCCATGTGGAGGGTGTTACCGCGGCACGTCTGGCCCGCCAGCTCTACCTACCGGCGATCATCGAGTATTCACGCCTGATCGCCGACGGCATCGAAGCCAAAGACGACGCCGATTTCAAACCCACCAGGGCCGAAACCGATATGCTCGGCAAGCTCAACACCCTGATCGATGCCATCTATGACGGCGTTCAGGAACTGGAAGCCGCTCTCGAAAAAACCGCGGCCATCAAAGACGCTCTCAAACGCGCCCAAGCCTACTGCAAGAAGGTGATCCCCGCCATGGAGACGGTCAGAACCCACGTTGATGCAGCGGAGCTCCTGGTAAGCAGCAACCACTGGCCCGTACCCACCTACAACGACNNCCTGTTCTACACCTGAGAATAAACGACTCCGCAAAACACAAAAGGCCCGGCACAACCGCCGGGCCTTTTGTCGCAGCCGTCACACAGCGCTATTTCTTCTCCAGCAGCGCCTCTTCGAGTGCCGCCATCTGCTTCTCCGTCTTCTTCAAAGACAGCGTTACGATCAAAACATATACCAGGAGCACGACCCAGAGCAGCCCGTAAGCGGCCAGCACATAGGGAGCACTCTCGATAACCGTACTGTAGATTTCTGCAAGAATAGGATCCATTATCTATCCTCCAACCTTTCCTTAAGCGTTTCCAAACGAATACGAAGTCTCTGCTCCCTGATCCTGAAGCGAACCAGACCGAACGCGAGAAATATCATGCCGAATATGCAGATCACCAAAGCCATCACCATCAACGGCTCGAGACCACCCTCACGGGTGATGACGGGGTGCGAACCGGTGGGAATGATGCGGGTGATGAGCAGGCTGATCACCGCATCGATAAAGGCCAAAATNNCCGAATACCGATGCGAAGACAGCGCGTCGCTCGGGGTCTTCGATGGCGCTACGCAGCACGAAGTAGCCGATGACCAACAGCGTGAGGATGAGATACGTCGTCAAGCGCGGCTCCCACACCCACCAGGCGTTCCATTCGTAGGCGGTCCAAAACTCACCGGTGGCCATGGTCATCAGGATGAAGACCAGCGAAACCTCGGTGAACACCTTGGCGTTGAGGTCCCAGCGATGGTCGCGATTTACCAAAAACAGCACACCGAAGAGTGCGGTGAAAAACAAGATACCCAAACTCACCACCGCCACCGGCATGTGGAAATAGAATATCTTCTGCGAAAACATCAGCTTCGCATCAACGACCTTGTCGGCGATGATCGCCGGCAGCGTCTGCGCACTCGATTCCGGAACCGGCACGATGGTAAACGTCAGGATATAGGCCGTCGTCGTCAGCAGAATTCCCAGAACCAAGCTGCCGATGGCGATCTTATCAAGCGTGCCACCTGCCTTTACTTTTTCAATCATGCATCTCCTACCTTCCATTCTCCTTGCCCGGCCCTACCCGGCCCGGTCAGCCACCCTAAACCCTCTCAGGCACTTACCACATAATCGTAGAGCAGCCATGAAACCAATATCATCACCACGTCATAGCCCCCCGCCATAGCGAGCGCGGGCACGAAGGTGCTTACGAAATCAAAATCTCCGACGATAGCCGCCGTGGTGGCGGAAACGCAGGCGAACAGCAGCGGATAGGAAAGCGGGATGAAGAGCACCGCCAACAACACATCCTTGCCGCGGGTGCCCATGGTGATGGTGGCAAGCAGCGTGCCGATGCCGACGATGCCGATGGTTCCCACCAAAAGCGGCGCAACCACCAGCCAAAGCGTCTCCGAAGCATCACTACGCGATAGGAAGAAAAAGTAGAACAAGGGAATGGTGATGATCTCCACCAAGAGTAGAAAAATCAGATTGGAGGTGGCTTTGGAGAGAAAGATCACCGCGCGGTCCAGCGGCACGAGCAAGATGCCTTGCAAACTCCCCTCTTCCTTTTCATGCGAAAACGAGCGGTTGAGTCCGAGCAACGAAGTAAAGACTATCAGCGCCCAGATAAGTCCGCCGCTGATGGGGATGATATCGAAGTCCGCAGGCATCTGCGAAAACGCCGCGCCGAAGACAATCAGTACCAAAACCGCGTAGATGCCCATGGAAGTGAGCATGTCACGGGTGCGAAACTCCTGCCTGAGATCCTTTGCCAACAACGCCTTATATTGCGAGAAGGTCGTCGGCTTTTTGAGGACGGGGCTCTGTGTCATCACGCCACCCCCATACCGACGGTCGAGCGATACTGCTCGGCGAAATCCGTGAAATCCAAGTCCTCTTTGCGCGAAAAGACCAACTTGCGACCTTTTGCCAGCATCAGGACGTGGGAGCTGAGATCGAAGCCCTTCTGTAGGTCGTGGCTGACCATGATAAAGCTTCTGCCATCACGTATCCTGGCGATCAATCCGTCTAGGATATCCACCGCATGGGGGTCGAGCCCGGAGTAGGGCTCATCGAGAAATATCAACTCGGGGTCGCAGATCAGAGCACGTGCGATCGATAGACGCTGGGTCATACCACGCGAAAAGGTGCGCACCGTATCATGTCTGCGCAAGCTGAGCTCCACCGCATCGAGTAACTCGGCAACCCGTGCCTGAGGATTCGTAAGACCGTAAAGCCGGGCGATGAACAAAAGATTCTCCTCGGCCGTAAGGTCCGGATACAGCATGGAGCGGTGCGATATCAAACCGATATGCTCCCTCACCTCATCGGGATGTTCGTTGATATCGAACCCGAGCACACTGATGCTACCGCGCGTCGGTCGGGCCAAGGTGGAGAGAATGCTCAGCAGGGTGGTCTTTCCCGCCCCATTGGGCCCGAAAATCGAGAGAAATGCGCCTTGTGGCAGCTCCAGATCAAGATTGTCCAAGGCCTTGCGAGTACCGAAGAGTTTGGTCAGACCCTTGACCTCGAGAGCCAAGGCATCCGACCCGATAGCTTTTTGTTTTTCCGATTTCATCGTATGAGCCGGCTGAATCTAAACTTGTGATCCGGACTTTGCCTCGGCTTCGCCGGGAGCACTCAGCTCGGAAGCCGCCGCGACTTCGTCGCTTTCGGCAATCTTGCCCGAAGAGCTGGCGTCGCCCTCCGTATCCTTCGCCTTAGGCGCACGCCTTCCCACCGTGGCGATGACGGTTCCCAGCATCAAGAGACCGAACCCGATCCACACCCAAACCACCAAAGGATTGATGTAGGCGGTCATCCAAATCGTCGAGGCATCTTCGATATAACCGTTGTAGACGACGAAGAGATCCTCGAACGGCCCGGTGATTACCGCTGCATGCGCGGTGGATTGTTGCGTGGCAACGCTTTCCTGCTTGGCCGGCGCTATCGATCCGATAAAGGTTTCGCCCTTATAGACATCAAACGTCATCGCGTCGATCTTTTCGGCGGCATCGGACGACTTCGAGGTCGGCTTGCCTTCCGAATTCAATATATCGATGCTACTACCGGTGGACACCAGACGGTAATCGTCGATGACCAGCTCCTGTGTGGCCTTCATCGTGTCGGTGTCAAAGGAGAGATAGCGATTCTGCTGGGTGACATACATCGATGAGCCGATCAGGCCGACGATGATGATGGCGATGGAAAGATGTGCCAAGAAACCGCCGAATGCAGATGCGCGATTCCAAAGCGCGGGAAAGAATGCGGAAGCGGGGAGNNGGGAAAGAATGCGGAAACGGGGTTGATTCCCTTGGCCTTGGCATAACCCGAGATCGTTTTGCCGATCATGAACAGCGAGTTGAAGAACAGCAGCGACGAGACGAGAAAACCGACGATCGTCAAGGCGAAATAATACACCGTCGGGCCCGTGGACAGCATGTCCTCGGCATGACTGCCGCCGGCGGCGATGCTTGCGTAGTAACTCGGCGCCAGATCGATGAAGAAATAGGCCATCAGACCCGCAAAGGCCAAGATTCCGCAGATGCCGGGAACCAATGCCCGCTTACGGAAACCCTTCCAGTCGGCGCGCATCCAAACAACCAGCGGGCAGATGGCCATGATGGCCGCGTAGATGATGGTCAGCGGGCGGGCGATGGCGTTATAGGTGGACGCCGACAAAGAGGTGCCTCCCAAAGGCAGGAAGCCCGGCAGCGCCGACGACAACGTCAGATAGGCGATGACTACCGCACTCATGACCAGGATGACATTGTTGAAGAAGTACATGACACCTTTGGACATCATGGATTCGCCCAAAGTGTCCTCGGTATCGGCGGTAAAACTCTTCCACCTGATAATCAAACCGATGATTCCGGCCAAAAGTGAGGCGATGATCATCACCAGGAAGAGCACCAGGGATACCTGGTCGCCATCGAAGGCATGTACGGAGTTCTGTACCACACCCGAGCGGGTGATGAAGGTACCGAGGATAACAAAGGTAAAGGCCAGGCAGGCACAAAAAACCGCCCAAGCCTTAAAGGCGTTGCGCTGGCGATAGACGGTAAAGCTATGCACCAGGGCGACAGTGACGATCCAGGAAAGCAAACTGGCATTCTCCACGGGATCCCAGCCCCAGTATCCACCCCATCCGAGCACGACATAAGCCCAAACGGCACCGAGGCCGATTCCGAAGCCGAGAAAGACCCAGGAGAACATCGCGTAGCGCTGTGCGGCCTCCACCCACTTCTTGGAGGGATCGTTGACGATCAGCGCGGCGATCGCATAACCGAAGGGCACCGTGAGACCGGCATAGCCGATGAACAGCGTGGGAGGATGGATGGCCATCGCCCAGTGCTCCAAAAGCGTATTCATACCGGTTACCAGGCCGGGCTCCAGATCGGTGGCTCCGGCGTTGACATCGAGTATCAACGCATTGAAGGTCTTGAGGTAACCACTGGCATCGATGTAGCGGGAATCGAGCGGCACGAACGGCATATTGGTCTCGGAAAAAAGCAGTACGGTCACAAAGGCCAGGATGACCAACAATATGACCACCAGAGCCATATTGTCGAGACTCTTGCGGTTTTTAGGTGAGCGTATTCCCACGACGGCGGCGAATATGCCGATCAAAGCCGCCCAGAACAGAAGTGACCCTTCGCGGCCTCCCCAAAGACCCGATATCTTAAAGAGGAGCCCCAGATCACCGGTAGTATCGGTGTGATAACGCACCACGTATTCCAGAGCATAGGTTCCTGTGATGAAACAGTAGAGAATCAACGCGCAGGCGAATATCAGCGCTGCGGCGGTGACGAATACGCCGACGTAACCGACGAGGCTGACCTTCTTCGCCGAAGCGAGGTAACCCTCCCTCGATTTTTTGTCGGCCGTCTTTGCGGTGCTTTCCACCATACGACTGATGACGAACGACGCGATCGACACCACGATCGACACAAAAGCCAAACCCAGCGATACGATTCCAGCTATAGCCATGAATTTTCCTTATCCTCTCACACGCGCCGTTCTGTAGATCCGGCGCTTTTCCGGCACACAACCACCCAGCGGTAAGCGCCACCCATCCTCCGGCGCAGCCGTTTAGAGCAACTCGATTCCAAGATCGATTTGTTCCATGATTCGTGTCGTCCTTCCGCCCGACAGTATAGCGATTAAAACTTAAATCGAGCTTTAATCGATCGGAAAGTGACCCGCTATTCGCCTATACGTTGATGTTATGCCTATACGTAGATGTAAAGCTACACGTAGATACTATTGCCTCAGTGCCACATCGGTTGCCTGCAAGCGGTCCATCGACTCCAAGGCACCTGATAATACCACAACGGCGCCGTCGGTAACCTCTTCGGAGAGCGCTCCGTCGAACTTGACGGACAACTCCGTTTTGCCATCGGTATCCACGATGACGAAACGGTCACCCTTGCCGGCGGATGTCATGGTACCGGCTTTGATCGTACCTGTCACCTTGATGGGTTTACCTATGACTTCCTGACCGTAGGTTGAGAGCTGTGTTACGCTGAGCGCGTCGGTGGAGCCCTCATATTTGGAGGGACATTGGGTAACCAACTCGCTGCACCTGAGAATACCGTCGCTGTCGATCATACCGGTGCAGGTGGCCGTGATCTGATTACCGAAGGCCGAAGTTACGCCTCGGTCGTAAACGACCTTGAGGGTTTTATCCTTCGCGCCTTCCTTGTCATAGATCGCAAAGGTCAAAACGTCGCCTTCGTAAGAAAACGAGTTGTCGACGACCTCGCCCGTTATCTCCACACGAGACCCGTTGAAGTCACCGGTTGCCGCCTGCTCGACCGTAAGCGTCTTGGCGGCGGAAGCTCCCGCAACGATCGCAAGAACCACCACGACAACGATTACCACGACTCCGGTCACCGCAAAAAGGCGCCTTTTCAACCTTTTATTCAACGAAAGCCTCCTAGGGTTGTTTCCGATACTATCGAAAGGGGATGCCCCATCCTGCCCTTTTTATATCTGTAACATTACCATTAAATTGTGCAAAACAAAAGTAACGAAATTGCCCGGATATGCGAAAGGAGGAGACATGATGTCTCCTCCCCTAGCCGTTAACCAAATGTGTGGATGGTGCGATGGTATCGGAGAGAGGAACCCGATTCCTCTCTCCTGGTTTTAACTAACCGATCTTAGCCGAGCAATCCCAGAGCCTTATCGACTGCGGTCTCACTCAAGCCGAGTACCTTGTTGGACATGGTCGGGTTGTGCGAACCCTCGCTGTTCTCGACCATTACAAAGTCCCAGTACCATACGGCCTGACGGTTCAACTCCTGCACTTCGGCAAGCTTGGCCGCGTCAAGCGATCCGGCTGCTACTGCATCGGCGAGTTTCTTGGTCAGATCCTCGATCTTGGTTCCGATGGACTTGACCTTGCCCTCAGACTCCTCCTGCCATGCCTCTACCTGAGCCTTAAGAGTACCTTTGCCGCTGGAATCAGCGTGGCAACCGGCAACTTCACAAGTGGTCTTGAGGAGCTCGGGGTTATCGAGCGGGCTGATGAGGAGGTGGGAGGTGTACTCGACACCATCCGCGGATACCTGCTTGTTGCCCATATGGCAATCAGCGCATCCGAATTTCTCTCCGGTCTGCGGGTTGATGCGCTTGGACATCGAAGAACCGCCATCACCGAAGATGAACTCAAACTCAGGGTGCTGAGTCTTGAGCTGGCCGACCTTGGTCAAAGGATTGGTGTAGTCGACAAACGCTGCACCATCCTTGCCGGCGGTCTTATAGAACTCGTACATAGCTTCGGCATTCATGTTCTCGAGAGAATCATAGGGATTCGTCACCGAGCGATCCGCAGGCTTGAAGTAGTACTCGTTGTGGCACTGACCGCAAGTCCTGGAACCTTCGTCCACCTTGCCCTCACCGGTCGTGAAGAACGGCTGGGTCACTTTGAGGCTGGCCTCGGTGTAGTCTTTTTCCAGATTGTTTGCGTGACAGTTGTAGCAGCTGATCGGCTCAACTATCTTCTTGGTGAGATCTGCATCACCGAAGGGAAGCTGGTATGCCGCAACACCGTCTTTGTTGAGAATGGCGGTGTAGTCTGCCGACTTACAGGTGTAGCAGTTCGAGAACGCCGTGGCCTTGTAAGTTTGTGTTGCTGCATCGAAGATACGTCCGGTCACCCGGATATCATCCAATGAGTAGGGGTGTCCGTTCGGCTCGTTGTAGTAAGTGTTGAACGGAGAGGGATTCCAGATGGTCTTGATCATGGGGTACAGTGCCACCATGTCACCACGCGCCTCGAAATACGGGTCGGTGTTGCCATCGGTATCGTTGAGCTTGTTTTGGTCAAATGTCCTGTACTGCTCGGGATAGATGTCCTTCCAAGCCTCCGCCGTCCATACGCCGTTGTCGTTTTTAGCCATCGTCGGAGTACCGGCCGGAGAAGGGGTGCCCTTCACTTCGGCGGGTTTATCCGTAGTCGACGTGGTGTTTGTCGGCTGACAAGCGGACATGGCGACCAGAGCGATAACCATTACGAACACAGCAGCTACTACAAGGAACTTTTTGGACAGTTCACTTTTTGTAGTCATAGCCTTCCTTT
>DOMT01000234.1:3893-4080 GCA_003509825.1 Coriobacteriia bacterium | reverse complement strand
GATGGCTCCGAACGACCGGCCGGCCGCAGGCGGCGTGGGCCCCGCGTAAAACAAGGCCTGCCCCTTGAGATCGAACGGCAACTCCCCGTGCTCTCGCAGATAGTCGAGCACACGACGGTGACCGACATCGCGCATCGTGTAGATGGTGCCGGACAAGAGTACCGCATCCCCTACTTCGAGGGTTTTA
>DOMT01000234.1:3678-3867 GCA_003509825.1 Coriobacteriia bacterium | reverse complement strand
CCCTCCAGGTCGATGCTGCAACGGCGTAGCGAATTGCAGCCGATATTAACCGCTACAGGCAAAGAGGCGATGTGACAGGGAGCGCTTAACAGGTGAACCGCCAAAGCGGTTGTATCGCCGCCGAACCCTCCCGGCCCGATACCCGTCGCGTTGACCTCCGCAAGCAATTCCTGTTCAAAGCGTGCAATG
>DOMT01000234.1:0-3636 GCA_003509825.1 Coriobacteriia bacterium | reverse complement strand
CACCGATCACCAACGGCGGGCAGGCCGAGGGCCCTTTTTCCCGCACAGCCTCCATCACCGCCTGCCCGATGCCTTCGAAACCCGCGTTCGGCGTGAGCATGGTGACCCGCGAGGCGTTATCCGAGCCACCCCCCTTGAGCATGATATGCAGCCGCGCGCCCTTGAGAGCGGGATTGAGGGCTATCTCCGTAAACGCAGGGGTGTTGTCGCCGGTATTCGTGCGATCGATCAGGGCATCCTTCACCGTGCTTTTGCGCAGACGACCTTCGGTGTAGGCCCGGGCCACCGCAGCATCGATGCCGGCGAATATGTTTGTGGGCACAGTGATCGGGTTGCCGTGTGAGTCCTCGGGGCCCACCTCCAGCAAAACCCACACGCTGCCGGCATCCTGGCAAAGTGGCAGATGCTCGTTTCGTGCGATTTCAGCATTGGCGATGAGCTGGTCGAGTACGATTTTGCTGCGCGGATGCATCTCCCTTTTCCGCGCAAGCTCCAAAGCCCCGAGCACGTCGGAACCCAACTCCGAAGCAAGCCGCGGAACGGCTCGCTCCACAAGTGCCGCCACAGTATCGGCGGTCAATATTTCACCCAATGAATTCATGTCTCAATTATACGGGTAAGTAGAAACCGTGGGCTGCACAGTGGGAAATAAAGAGTGACGATCAGGAGGCACGATCGCAACCTTGGGCCGGACATCGAAAAAGTGATAGACTTCCCTGTGACCGGGTTCCCGTCCTTGCCGTAGAAAGGAGTGGAGATGATTTCTCCGAAAACCGGAGACCGAAAACGTGGTCACAGCCTCATCCTGCCGTTGGGCCTTTTGGTGCTCGCTGTCGTCTTCATCGTTGCCGGCGTTATGCAGGGCGATGCTTTGGCGGTGCTGCGCAAGGCGGTGCTCATCTGTTACGAATGCATCGGGATCGGCTGATTGCGGTGATGGCACGCATTGCGATTGTCAAACGCCACATCGTTCAGCTTCTGGCGGCTTTGCTCTACAACCTCAATCTGCCCGGATTTGCCACGGGACAGATTTACGATGGGCCGAGCAAGGCGATCTGCGCGCCCGGACTCAACTGCTACTCCTGCCCGGGAGCCGTGCTGGCCTGCCCTATCGGCTCACTGTCGGCCTCGCTGAACGACCTCGACCGCAAACTGCCGTTTTACCTGGTCGGAACGCTCCTGGCCTTCGGTGCGCTCTTCGGCAGAACGATCTGCGGCTGGGCCTGCCCCTTCGGAATGATCCAGGATCTGCTGGATAGGATTCCCCTACCCAAGCTCGGCAAAAACAAGATCACCCGCCGATTGACGGGGCTTAAATACCTGATGCTCATCGTGCTTGTTATTCTGGTGCCACTAGGCTTTTGGCTGCTGACCGACGTAGCCTATCCGGCATTTTGTGGCTGGATCTGCCCCGCCGGCACCCTGGAGGCGGGCATTCCGCTCACCCTCGCCAATCAATCGCTGCACATGTTCTTAGGGCCGCTGTTTTCCTGGAAGATCGCCTTGCTGATCGCTTTCATCATCGCCTGTCTGTTCATCTACCGGCCGTTTTGCCGCTTCATCTGCCCGCTCGGAGCGCTGCTCTCCTTCTTCAACCGCTTCAGCCTGCTCGGGTATCGGGTCGACCGGTCGCGTTGCACAAACTGCGGCGACTGCGTGGAAAACTGCAAGATGGACGTGCATGAGGTGTCGGATCGCGAGTGCATCCAATGCGGAAAATGCGCCATGCAGTGCCCGTCGGCAGCCATCCGCTTCTGCGTAGCCGGACGACCCGTTACCGAAGCGCAACCGCGAGAGACGGACGGCGGGAGCAAGGCACCTCTATAATGGGAATGTGGAACAGATTCACCTTCAAAACTCCTCATGCCGCCACCAAGCGACGAAATGGAGCCGGATCATGATCACCGGGATCAAACGATAGGGAGCAGCATGAACAAGCACGTTTCGGGCAGAGCCAAAAGACTGTTGCCCGTATTCTTGTCGATAGTCTGTGCGGTTGTGCTGGCGTTATCGCTCGTCGCCTGCAGTACCGGCCCGAGCGGCACGGCATCAGGCAAAACGGATACATCAAACGGTCCGAGCGGCACAAACGGCACCTCGACGACCAACGGTGATACCTCTGGCAACACATCGGCCTCCACAAAGATACGTGAAGGCAGCAAGGCGCCGGACTTCAACTACACCACCACGACGGGCACACAGGGCAAGCTCTCGGATCATCGGGGCCAGGTGGTATTCATCAACTTCTGGGCCTCCTGGTGCGGCCCCTGCATGCAGGAGATGCCTGACATCGATGAACTGCGCAAAGCTTACCCCGAGGTCGTCATATTGGAGGTCAACGTCTCGGACGAAAAGTCCGACGCGATGGCCTTCATCGAACAGGCCGGCTATGATGTCAACTGGATCATCGACGACGGAACGATCGCCAAGCTCTATCCTTCAAGCGGCATTCCCTACACCCTGATACTCGACAAAACCGGAACCGTCGACACCATCTTCGAAGGCAGCGCCCCCAACATGTTCGGCTACTTCGAAAAAGCAGTGAAGCAAGCCGGAGCCGGCAGCTGAAAACCGGAATGACTATACGAAAAGAGCTCCGGAGAAAACCGGAGCTCTTTTCGTATCCGACCGATCGATCTTATCGTCAGCTTGCAGCGGATTTCAGTGTTGTTTCGGCCACTTGCTTACGATGCGGAGCGCGACCGAGGGCGACGCGGATCGGTTGGGCGAACGAGAACGCCAGTGCCGCCTTGATGGTGTCGGGCACGATGAACGGCAAGGTGCACAAAGCGAAGGCGGCCATGAAGTCGGTGCCGGTACTGAAACTGAACCAGGCCAGGCCGAATACGTGAAGCACAACGAGCGACAGGAGGATGGTTACCACATCCAGGGCCAGGTAGACCTTGATACCCGCCACCTTCGGATCGGCGATCTTCGCAGGCAAAAGCGCGCGCAGTCCCCAACACAGAAGCATCGCCACCAGGTATCCGATCAAAAAGCCGCCGGTCGGGCCGAACAACACTCCCGGTCCACCACGAAACGCGCTGAATACCGGCAGCCCTATAGCTCCCAAGACCAAATACCCCGCAATCGCGATGGCCGCCTCTTTGGGGGTGAGTACNNTCAGCATCAAGACCTGCAGGGTAAACGGCACGGGACCGATCGGCACGACGATCGCGGCGCCGACCGCCATCAGGGCTATCGAAAGACCACAGAGCACGATTGAACGGGTACGTGATTGCATGAAGCACCTTTCTTTACAGGCAACCCCCCTGCCGAAACAAGGGGGCTGTTTTCACATCATTATTTCGTCGAACAGTATAGCAGTTTCAGACTTTGAAACACCTGTAAAGCGCCCGGTCACTCAGCGAGACGCTTGTAGTTCGCGAAGCGCTCCTTGGCGTCTTCCTCGGTGGCCGCATACAGAGCCTCGGCCGTATCGGGGAACTCGTTTTGCAGCGAGGAGAAGCGGGTCTGACCCATGATGAACTCGCGGAAATCACCCGTGGGCTCTTTCTGGTCCAAAATGAAGGGGTTCTTGCCCTCGTCGGCCAGCAGCGGGTTGTAGCGATACAGATGCCAGTAACCGCACTCCACCGCATCTTTGGTGTTCTCCTGCGTCTTGCCCATACCCTT
>DOMT01000050.1:5618-8544 GCA_003509825.1 Coriobacteriia bacterium | reverse complement strand
GCCACATTCATCAGGGGGTTGATGTAGTAACCCATGGAGGTTTCGATGATGTGGCCCGCGTTGACGGCGAATATGAATACGCCCCAGTTTACGGTGATGAGAAGTCCGGCGCCGAGCAACAGCAGCACCGCCCTTTTGCTGCGAAACAGCGCGAGGAACTCGCGGCGGCATGCGACCAGGCAGATCGGAATCAAGAAGATCGCCGACCACAGCAGGCGATGTGCCAGGGTTTCGAGGGAGTCGATGTGGTCGAACAACTTCCAGTACAACGGTAGGATGCCCCACATGACATAGCAGCTGAGCCCTATCAGAATGCTTTGCATCCGTCGGGGTTCGGAGGATGTGCCTAAGGACGATGTCTCGGAGTCCAGGGCGTGCTGTGCACTTGCTGATGCTTCGGTATTGCTGAGGTTTTTCACGCTTGTATCTACTCCGAATCGTGGGTTGGAGCAAACATTATACTGCGCGTACTTTCCCGTCACGCTTTTGTGGGCATATTGGAAACATTCGGCAGCGACACGATATCGGAGTGTATAGCGGGGCTCGACCCCGGCGGGATGGCGCGAACTCGGCGGAGGGGCGGCGATTACTCCGACCGAGCTATTTGAAAAGTTGGAGGCCCGGGGGTTCAGCTACGAGGTGATCGATTACTGAGAAGGGGCGAGGGCGAACTAGTGCGAAAGGGAGTTGTTGCATGATTTGCAACAACTCCCGCAGACGAAAAACACACTGAGCTAACGTCAGAAAAGCCGATCGTTTCCGTCTTCGCGCAGCTTCTCGTTGACCTGCTTGACCTGCCGCCGAGCTGCCGACCACATGATCAGCCACATAGTCACCCATATGATCACGAAGATTGCGATGAAAATCAGCAGATAGACCAGCACGCCGGTTACGGAATGCTCCATCCAATGGCTGAAATAGACGATCGGCAGCATCGTTGCTGCGATGACCACAAAATAAATCCCCGTCTGCTTGGCGATGCTCCAACGTTCCAGCTCCCAGATGATCGACGCGGCGGCATAAACGGCTCCGATGACTCCGCACAAAAACGCTTGGAAGATCACGGCGTTTATCTCACTGCCGAACTGATACATCAAAACCGGATGAACCGACCAGTACCCTCCTCCGGCAAAGACTACGGATATGATTATGGTGATGACGTACCCGATGGCGATGCCGAGCGGAAGTCCCAAAAGTCCTCGTAAAACAGCTTTTTTCAACATGATAAACCTCACAATCCGAGTGTGTGTTTTATTTTTGCAACATAGCGACGCGATACGAATGTCGTGCTTCCGTCGATGAATCTGACCTGGATGCTGCCGGCAAAGCTCAGGTCAAAATCCCTGACTTTTTTCAAATTGATGATTTCCGAGTGCGATATGCGTACAAACTGCTTGTCAGGTAAGCGCTCTTCGAGCTCGTAGAGTCTAAGCTTCAGCGCATATTCGCGGGTTGCAGGTGCAGGACCCGCGACATTTTGCACGACGGCAATCACCTTTTGTTTCAACGCAAAGATGCGGATGACCTGCTGCGTGTCCAAAATAACCGCACGCTCCTCGTCGATACCGATGAGAAACCGCGGGTCATCGGCTTGCAACTTCTCGGCCAGATCGCTTATCTCATCCGTAAGCTCCTTGGCGCAAATGGTGACCGTCGTTTCCATACACGAGCGGTCGATTTTGATTTCGACTTTCATAGCTACCTCCTGACACAACCCATTATAGAAAGCCGACCGAGACCTGTCAGGAATATCAAACAGTCGGTTCATTTCATCGAACAATCGGCGCATGGCGCCCGAGAGCAAACACCCTGCGTGTCAATTGTCGCGAACAATTGGTGAGATCGGAGAGGTAAGAGCTGTCATCCCGGCTCACCGTCGAAAAACTCAGATGCCGGACGGATCGCACTGCTATACTCATAACAGTGCAAAACCGAACCACCGAGTGAATGGAGAAAAACGATGGCGCTGTTCGGCAAGAAGGAAGAAGTGGTTCCGTACGAGGTCGCCAAAGCGAATTTGGCGGCGAAAGACGGAAAACTGCACGTCATCATGGTGAATACCTGGAACACCTGTGCGGAGCATAAGTTCAACTGCGACGCCAAGGTCACCGGCGAGCTCGACCAGGTGCTCTCGGGCATGCAAGACGACGGTTATGAGATCGTCGGCGTACAGCACACCTCGCTTTCCACCGGTGTCGGCTTCGACGTGGTGGGCTACACGACGCTGATCACCTATCGATAGCGATAAATGCTTGACAGATCGGCCATGGATGCCTGACGATTAACGCTCGATAACATGCGTAGCCTGTAAGGGGGCAGCTGTGGATTCGAAAAACATATTGGTCGTTGAGGACGACGTTGCTATCAACAACCTGCTTGCCAAGATATGCACGCGAGCGGGATACGCGGTAAAGCAGGCGTTTTCCAGCACGGAAGCATTGTTGTTGCTGGAGAAGGACGAACCCGATCTGCTGCTGCTCGATTTGATGATCCCCGGTTTGACCGGCGAGGCGCTCATCTCGCACATTCGCTCCGAGCTGGCGCTCGACTTGCCGATCATCGTGATCTCGGCGAAGGTGCACCTTGAGAGCAAGGTGAACGTCTTGGCGCTGGGAGCCGACGACTACATGACCAAACCCTTTGAAGCCGAGGAGGTTCTGGCGCGAATCCAGGCTGCGCTTCGGCGCTATGGAACTGCAACCGGTGCGGGGAGAAGCGCCGCAGGCATCTACGTTTTCGGTGAACTACAACTCGATGCCCCGAAACGACGTGTGCTCCTCAAGGACGAGGATGTCGCACTCACCGGACATGAGTTCGACATCCTCCACACCCTCATACAAGCGCCCGACACCGTGTTTTCGCGCGAGCGTCTTTACGAACTGGTGTGGAAGAGCGGCTACTACGGCGAGGACAACACGGTTAACGT
>DOMT01000050.1:0-5575 GCA_003509825.1 Coriobacteriia bacterium | reverse complement strand
CCCCGCCTCGGTTGTAGCCTCCCCCCTCGCCCGCCGATCTTTAGTCTTTCTTTATTCTTTCTTGAGGACTTATTAAGCGACTGCGTCTTAGAGTCTTCTTGTACGAAAACGCAGGATGCAACGCACAGACGCCCGCTGCCAGGCATGGCGCTGCCGGATGGTTTTGAGGCACTCCCCACAGCCACCTCCTGCAATCGATAGGCAAAAAATTGGAGATGCCACCGATGAAAACGGTGATCGAAACAAAGAGCGTGACNNATTGAAACAAAGAGCGTGACGAAGCGCTTCGGTGCCTTTACGGCGCTGGATGACGTGAGTCTCGCGGTGAACCCGGGTGATATCTTCGGGTTGATCGGGGATAACGGTGCGGGAAAGAGTACGTTGTTCAAACTGCTGGCGGGCTTGCAGTTCGCAACCGAGGGCGAGATGCGCCTGCTCGGCGAACACACGGAGAAGGGGCTCGAATCGGCGCGTGCACGTACCGGCATCATCGTCGAACAGCCCGGCTTTTATCCGAACCTCAGCGTTGAGAAGAATCTGGAATACTACCGCCTGCAAAGAGGCGTGCCGGGTAAGGATTCGATCGCGCAGGTGCTTGATCTGGTGGACCTGGGTTATGCGAGAACCAAGAAGGCCAAGAGCCTGTCCATGGGCATGAAGCAGCGTCTGGGACTGGCGATCGCGCTCCTGGGAGAGCCGGAGCTCTTGATCCTCGATGAACCGATCAACGGGCTCGACCCCAGCGGTATCGTCGAGATGCGCAAGCTGATGCACAAACTCAACCGCGAAAAGGGCATCACCATCGTGCTTTCGAGCCATAACCTGCCGGAACTCGAACAACTGGCAAACGTGTATGCGTTTCTCAGCCACGGAAAACTTTTGGAGCAGGTAGGCGTAGAGGCGCTCAAGGAGCGCTGCTCGAACTACCTCGACATCAAGATCTCCGACACGCAATCCTACGTCGTGCTGCTCGAAAAACAGCTCGGGCACAACCGCTACCAAGTGCTACCCGACAACACAGNNCTGCTCGAAAAGCAGCTCGGGCACAGCCGCTACCAGGTACTGCCCGACAACACGGTGCGCATCATCGACCCGAAGCGACCGATCGAAGACTTCAGCAGGGTTGCCGGCGAACACGGGATGGACATCTACTCTTTCGATCGCCACCAAAAAACCCTTGAACAATATTACCTCGACTTGAAAGAACGGAGTGTGGCCTGATGTTGAATTACTTCAAAAGCGAGGTTTATCGCGCACTGCACAGCCGCGAACTCTACCTACTCACCGGTATCGCCTGCGCGATCGTGCTCTTCGGAAACACACTTCTGTTTACCGTAGGCGCAACGGATTCGACGTTTCCCTACAACACCGTCTGNNTCGCTGAGCAATTTGATCGCCATGCTGACCTTTCTGTTTCTCGGCGGATTTTTGGTGGTCGCTCTGCTCTTTGCCGACGACAAAAAGAACGGCCTGTTCAAAAATGCCGTGGCTCATGGGCTTTCGCGCTCCAGGCTTTTCATCGGCAAGATATTGGTTGGCGTNNTAGCTCCAGGCTTTTCATCGGTAAGATATTGGTCGGCGTGGTGCTGGGCTTTGCCTGCACGGCGATCATCCTGGCGGTCTATATCGGCAGCGCGGTGCTGCTGCTAAACGGCCCGGCAATCGAGCCGATACGCTACCTGCTCGAGGGCGTAGCCGTCACCCTACCCTCCGTGATCGCGGTTATCATCCTGGGCGTGGCCTGCTTTGCGCTCCTCAACAACACCACTTCGGCGATGATTGTGTGGATCGCCATCGTTTTAGCGGTGCCCATAGCGCTGTCGGTGATCGGCCAGAGATTCGATCTCATCGCTTCCATCGCAAGCTGGATTCCGACGAACTTTCTCACACAAGAAGTGGAGATCCGCATATCGGGACAGACGGACTTTTTATGGCGTGACTCGTTCGGCCTGATGAAATGCCTGGTGGCCGGCTTCGGCAGCATCGCGTTATTCTTGGGGCTCGGGCTTTGGCGGGCACGTAAGGTGGAGGTCTGATCCATTGAAGGACGCGTGGATCGGCGGCTCACCCGCTGCCGAGCCGGAAAAGGACGGAAACCACGCGCGCAGCGATGTAGGGGGCGGTCTTGAACCGCTCCCTATCGCCATTCTCACCGACACGAGGATGGCGGATGCGGGACAATAAGACGCAACGACGGTTTTCTTTGAGGCGGTACAAGTATGTGGATCGGATTATTTTGCATAGCGTTGGCGGTGGCGATCTTCTTCGCAGTCCGCTATCTGCTCCTGCGTCGTGCGCTCAAGACGGTCGAGCGCGATCTCGCCGAAATCACCCGGCAGCTGGATGAAAACCGCATCGTGCGGCTCCCCCACCCCAACCGCGAGCTCGAAGCGCTGCTCAAAACCATCAACGTGGCCTTGGCCGAGGTCCGCCGCAGTGCCGTGGATTTTTCCCATCGCGAGGCCAAGCTCAAAGCGCAGATCGAACACATCAGTCACGACCTGCGTACCCCTTTGACGGGCATACTCGGCTATTTGTCACTCATCGATGCCGATGGGCTCAAGGCGGAAGATCGACAGTCTCTTGAGATCGTGAAGCGCAAAGCCCTATCCCTGCAGGGGCTCATCACCGAGTTCTACCGATTGTCGATCCTGGACGCACAAACACAACCACACGAAAGGCAGGAGGTGGACCTCGGCCGCCTGACGCGGGAATCCGCCGCACAGCACTACCGCCTCTTGGAGCAGGACGGCCTTACGGTCTCCGTCGAAGTGCCCGACAGCCCCATCCCCGTCTTCGTCAACCGCGAAGCCACGGAGCGCATCATCGAAAACCTGCTCCAAAACGCCGCCCGTTACGCAAGAAGTTTCCTGAGCATCGCAGTGGCGACGCACGGCGACAAAGCGACCCTGACCTTTACCAACGATGTCGAAACTCCGATCAGCGACGATCAACTCGAGCAGCTCTTCGAGCCGTTTACCATGCTGGACGAAGCCCGCCTGCAAGAGGGCTCCGGCCTCGGCCTCACCGTCGCCCGCAGCCTCGCAGAAAACATGGGCGGAAGCCTGACGGCCGAAAGCTCCCACAAAACCGGAGCACACACAGTCAGCTTCAAGCTCGAACTACCGATCACTTAAAGCCCGCGCAGCTTACTCCATGCTATCGATTGCATCTGACGTTCTCCCATTTCTATTGGCAAACGTCTGTTTCAATTGATATTTTTGAAGAGGTGGTGGAGGGCCTCCTTCATACGACCTCGATCTCCTGCCGGTTGATTTATCCCCTGAAAAGTTAACTGTAAGTCGCTTGCTAGTTGATTTTATTTCCTGCATAGTGATTCAGAGAGACGGGGATCATTCATTGCTTCCATGGAAGAGGTGTTGCACATGAAAGAAATCAACCTGGCGTCGGTTATCTCCACGCAGCGCCGCGTAAAGGGGCTTACGCAGGAGCAACTTGCGGAGTTTGCCGGCGTTTCAAAGGCTTCGGTATCCAAGTGGGAGACCGGACAGAGTTATCCCGATATCGAACTTTTGCCCCGGCTGGCATCGTTTTTCGAAATCAGCATCGACGAGCTTTTGGGTTTTAACCCGCAGATGGATAAGGCCGAGATCGAAGCCTTATACAGCCGCCTGGCGGCGGATTTTGCCGCAAAGCCCTTTGACGAGGTGATGGCCGAATGCCGAAGTATCACGAAGAAGTATTACTCCTGCTACCCGCTGCTTCTGAGATTCGCCTTTCTCTATATCAACCACGCCCCGCTGGCTTTGGGGCCGGAAAAGATCGGTGACGTTTTCAGAGAGGCGCTGCGGCTGTGCGAACGCATCAGGGAAGACGGCACGGACGCACAACTGTTACGTGCCACGGTGCTGTGCCAGGCTTATTGCCTTTTGTCACTCGGTGACGGCAAGACGGTGCTGGAGCTACTCGGCGACTCACCCAAAAACGAGATGCCGGACGGCATGCTGATCGCCCAGGCCCACCAACTGCTAGGAAACACGGAGAAAGCCGAGGAAACCCTCCAGGCCGACCTACTCCGACAGGTGATGTCGGCTTTCCAAANNTGACGGCGCTGCTGCAAAACAGCTTCGGCACCCCGAAGGCCGAGCTTATCTACAAACGAGCGGAGGGGCTGGCATCGGTTTTTAACCTGCAACACCTATACCCCAACAGCGTTGCCGTACTGTATGCACTCGGGGCACAGATGCATCAGCTGGCCGGCAACTCCGAAAAGGCGCTGGAGCTGCTCGCAAAGTACACCGAGGTATGCACCCGAGGCTTCTTTCCCGTCGAGNNCTGCTCGCGAAGTACACCGAGGTATGCACTCGGGGCTTCTTCCCCGTTGAGCTCAAGGCCGATGATTTCTTCGACAAACTCGGGCAGTGGATGGCGGATAACACCGATGCCGTACCGCGGGATGAGGCGACGATCAAGGAGAGCATGCTGCAAGACGTTGTACTCAGCCCCGTTTTCGATCCGCTCAAGGAAAATCCCGAGTATTGCCGGATCGTACAGGAATTCAAGCAGTTCATAGGAGGTAAGTAACATGGAGATTTTTCAAGAGTATCTTCCGTTTTTGTTACCGGTGCTCATCATCCAGCTGGGATTGCTGGTCGCCGCCCTTATCCACATCTTCAGGCACCGGACGTATCGTGTGGGCAATCGCGTCATCTGGGTGGTCGTGTGCGTGCTCGTTAACATCATCGGCCCGGTGCTGTATTTTGCCATCGGCAGAGGAGATGAATGATGAACGCCCTGTCGGTTAAGACGCTGTCGAAGAGCTTCGGGGCGAACCGGGTTCTCGATGACATCTCGTTTGACGTGCCCGAAGGCGAGATTTTCGGCTTCATCGGTGCCAACGGAGCCGGCAAAACCACGACCATGAAGATGATTCTCGGTCTGTTGCCCTGCGACGCTGGCGAGATCCGTGTTTGCGGTGAGCAGGTCTCGTTCGGGGCCACGCGCACCAACCGCCTCATCGGTTACCTGCCCGATGTGCCGGTGTTTTACGGGTATATGCGCCCCAAAGAATACCTGCGGCTCTGGGGTGAGATCGTGGGGCTGAGCGCCACCGAGAACAAACGACGGGGCGAGACGCTGCTTGAGATGGTGGGTCTGGGCGATGTGAATCGGCGGATCGCGGGTTTTTCCCGTGGCATGAAACAGCGTCTGGGTATGGCGCAAGCCCTGCTTAACGAGCCCAAGTTGCTGATCTGCGACGAGCCGACCTCAGCGCTCGACCCCGCGGGGCGCAAGGACATCCTCGACATCCTCAAACAGATAAAGGGCCGCACCACAATCCTGTTTTCCACCCATATCCTCTCCGACGTGGAGAGGATATGTGATCGGGTGGCCGTGATCGGTGGTAGGCGGATTGTGCTTACGGGCACTTTGGATGAGTTGCGCGCGCGACATCGGAGTGATTCCCTGGTTTTGGAGTTTGCCACGATCTCGGACAGGGAGCGGTTCGCGGCGGCGGCGCCCGCTTTGATGACCGGCGCGGCGGTCACAGCCTCGGGAACAGAGCTGACACTCAAGGTGGCGGACCTGCCTGCAACACAGCGCGAAATCCTGC
>DOMT01000096.1:8376-12276 GCA_003509825.1 Coriobacteriia bacterium | reverse complement strand
GCTCGGTGAACTTATCGGCAGGTGCCTTACACTGGGGACAGGCCTCCGGAGCAGCGTCACCCTCATGAACATAACCACATATAGTACAGATGTATTTCGTCATTTCAACTCCTTATTGATATTGATTATCACTTAGGAACCAGTATCGTTAGAGCGGACAAAGAAGTCAATACCCCTGAGACAGATAAATCGTAGGGATATGAAATAATTCGTGAACGGCTCTCTCCACCAGACCGTTGGTCTTTCGCTATGATTTCCCACCCTTGACATTGCGCACGCTATCGGTTGTCACTCGGATCGCAATGCGGGATAGATACTCTTTGGGATCTTTCAGGCATACCTCGTTGTGCGGATAGAGATTGTAGCAAGGCCCGATGACCTTTACGCCGTTGTCCTCGATGAATCTCTTAAGACGTTCCGGTAAATCCCCGGGCTCACCGTAATCTCCCCGTGTATGCCCTACCAGATACGTCCCCGCGGGCTTGACATCCAGTCCGTTGGGATCGGTGGAATAAAACCGCTTAGGATGACCGGGCGCATTGAAGTATTCCTCCAGAGTATCGAAGTATCCTCCGATGTGATATCCGAGGTTTATCCTTTGGTTACGGGCGATCCGATAGTAATTCGAATAAACGCGATGATAGGTTTCATTCGGCCTGAAATCGGTAACGGGACCCAACGAGATACGCCGTTCCTCTTCAAACTTCACCGATATTTCATCGTCTTTGTTCGGAATGCCGTTCTGGATAAGGGTTCGCAGATTATGTATCAGCGAGAATGACTCCTGCAGAGCCCTGAGCTCACCGGTCAGCTCGACTTCATGGTGTATGAGAAGTTCCACGATGGACTCGGGAGAACGTGTCTCCATGAGGTTCTCGATATTTTTCAACGGGATATTCAACTCCCGCAACATATCTATCAGTTTGATACTCTGTATTTGGGATAAGGAGTAGTAGCGATAGTTGTTTTCGCCTCTGCTGGCCGGACGGAATAAACCGATGTCGTCATAGTAACGAAGGACGGACTGCTTTACTCCGGTAAAGTCCGAAAACTCCTTAATCGAAACCAGCATCGTGTCATCTTTTGGACCTTCCACGACCTTTTCCTTGCCTCTTCGTAGGGAAACATGTAGTAACTTTAAAGTTTTCGAGGCTTTTCNNATATGTATACACTAAATTTCATTTTTTGCTATTATGACAACATATGTTTACATTATTCACTAATATAAAGTTTTTTGCCATTCTTAAAATATTTTGGAATACCTCTTTACATTCGAGTATCTTAATTGGCATAATTCATCTATCATAGTTTTCAATCCGCTTGGATGGTCACATTCGAGAATGGGTTTTAATTTAGCTTTCCGCCAGCTTATGCTGGCTGTTAGCCCCCCCCTTGCGTATTCACCCTGTTCTTCGGAGCGGGGTGAATACATTTTCAGACGAGTTTCTCCTCGGCGGCGATACGCACGGCATCGGCGACACTATGTGCCCCAAGCTTATTGAAAACACTGTTCACAGCCGAATTTATCGTGTTTCCCGAGAGCCCCTGCTTCTCGGCGATCTCAGGACGGGATAGTCCGCGATAGAGATCCGACAGCACCTCCCGCTCACGCTTCGACAGCAAATTAACGCGCCCCCGTCCGAACGATTTCTCGTAGTCGGAAATCATGCATGACTGATGTTTTGCAAACGAGGCGGATTTTCTCATTATCGCTTCCAGCCAAGTATTTGGAATCCCGCGAGTCTCGGTTTTAAGTGCCGCAGCCGTCAACGTGCGCATGTCTCTACCCATTTCGATGAAGGGCATGATGATCTTATTGGGAGAGGCTTCCTTATAGGCTTTCTCCAAACACGCTACGGCGGTTTTCTTATCCTTCATCTGTAAATGAACGCACGCCTCCATCGCCAGCATCTCCACGCGCCCATAGAGTATGGATTCTCGCTGTTTCATCGTGGCTATATAGGCCAATAGGGGTGGAAAATCCCTCATCAGATAATGATAACGGGCCTTTATCTGATTACCGTGGTTTTCTGCAAAATAGGCATGACTGTAGGGGCTGAACGTCGTTTTGAAGGAGAGAGGAACCGAATCGGTATGTCGAAGCGCAAGGTGATACCAGGCGAGGGCAACATCGTAATTGAAGAAACGATGGGCATACCCACCCTTATCGAGGTCATCCTCCATACGCTTGAGTATGCCTTCGGCTTTAGCGCGATCCCCATACCGAAGTGCAATGCGCAATAGATAAAACAGCGCCTTATGCCCGATCTCATGCTGACCGCTTTGCAGGGTTTGTCCGATCATATAGGTGAATACGGACTCGGCCTCCTTTACCTCACCTTGGTAGAAAGCCAATTCACTCGTGCAGAGTAGATCGATCAGTTCATTGGAGCCATCCCACGATCCCGAAATACTCCATGCGGATTTTCGCGCAGCTTCTATATAATCCTGCGGCGCACCTTCCTGTGAGGACCCCGCAAGACTCGCCCACATACCGATGGGCATATCGGCATATTGACGAGGGTCGACGAAGGTCTTTGACAGACACACGGCCATCTTCGCGTAATACTCGTCGAAATCGTATCGGTCGTCGGAGGTGCTGAGCAACGCCCGCACGTTACCCCAGCAATAATACATCGCGCCCAAGGTCTTGTTTCGAAACGAATCTTCGGGCGGCAATGCACTAAACCGTTTCTCGTATTGCTCCATCAATCGCACGGCCTCGTTCCACCTGCCCAATCGCACCGTTAAGCGCACGCGCATCACCGCAAGGGCGCACACCTCGTCGAAACGATTTTCGGGAGCATGCTCGAGAATCTCAAGCGCNNCGAAACCAGCGAAACGATGCCTTCGTAATCCCCGAGCTTCTCGAGATAATGAAGTGCGTCGGTGTCAAAGCCGTTGCGCGAACACCACAGCGCCGATGTGCGATAGGTGTTTTCGATTTCGTCCCGGGTAAGCATGTCCTGTTTGGTTTTGAGGTAATCCGAGAACAGATGATGGAACAGATAGGCGTTGATTCCGCCGTCGAATCTCATGTAGGTATGCTCGCGGTGCAGCTCATCGAGAACACTCTCATCGTCGTCGGCGAGAATCCTTATCAACTCCAAAGAGAGGTGATCGATCAATGAGAGGCGTACGAGAAAACGCCGGAGCCGCTCGCTGATGTTTTCGAACACCTCCGTCTCCATCAAGCTGAAAATATTTCTGCGCATCGCCACCTGGACATATCCCGCATACCCCGGAGCTTTTTTGAGTGACTTTGCGATGAGATTCACCGCAAATGCCCACCCTCCGGTATCCGCGATGATATCGTGTAGCTCCATTCGAGATACCCGCACGCCCGTTTTCGACAGCAAAAGCGCCAGTTCATCTTCTGTAAATGCGAGATCCTGCTCACTGATACAGGGCACCACTCCTTTAAGCTGCATTTTGGAAAGATTGATGACGGGCATCTCCCGACATATCAAAATCAAGGTAGAGTTGGGCAATCGCTCATTGAGCCATCGCTCGAAAAATCTCAATACATCCGGATCTTCGACGAGGTGGGCGTCATCCAAAATGAAGAGATGCTGCCGATGGGGATAATGACGTTTGCGCAGCGCACAATAGCGGTCGAGCTTTTCGGGCGTGTCGGGAAAGCCGAGCTTTTCGCATTGCTCGGCAAAGGCGCTGTTCCACTTTGCGGTTACTTGTACATATTTGGCCCAAAACCGCGACGGCGCGTTATCGCGCTGTGATAGCTGCAGCCACAAAAAAGGAATGGCGGCGTTTCTACCGAATGTGTGCACAGCATATGTTTTACCATATCCCGCTCCGGCACAAACCACCACGAGCGGACATTTGACGGATTTCGCCAACAGGGTATTGATTCGCGGTCTGACCAAACAGTCGGCCATG
>DOMT01000096.1:3773-8364 GCA_003509825.1 Coriobacteriia bacterium | reverse complement strand
GATTCCATTATAACAATCGAATAAAAAGCTGCATCAATCGCCCCGTAAGACTGATATTTCAGGTGCGGTTTGCGATTTTCACACTCTGCCATTCATACGTATCTTGTATCTCACTGCCCCCGATTATCCGGTCTTATACCCGCACAATATGCTTTTTATACTTTTCTTGTCACGCATACCACAAAAGGAGCTCAAAAGCATGGAGCATGCAGGGATATGAGCTTGAAGACCGATGGACGAGATTGCGGTCACATCAGACGGCGACACTGCCCAGGTGTTGTTACTGTCTCGGTTTTTTCAATGGTATGGTGGCCGACAGGACAAGGCTCGGCATTCTACAGCTTTCTTGCAGACTCGGAGACCCCCGCTACAAAACGCGTTCGCAAGTTCACATGATGATCCCGGAATACCCACATCAAAAGCTCCGGCCTTGTCCTTGATCGAAACGATCGACATCTCCGCCTCACCCGGCGCAGACAACACCGAGGAGACCCCGGCGGTTACCTGCGAGGCCTTCGCCAACGCCGCGATCGATGGAGAATCGACAGCTCATTTCTGGCAGTTCTCGCAATAATGGGTACCTCGACCCGCCACCTTCGTCTTGCGAATCGGCGCGCCGCACACCCTGCAAGGCAAACCCGCCCGATTGAATACCGTTGCATGGAGATCGAGGTATTCACCGCGCAAACCTTCGGAATCGACATAGTCTTTCATCGTCGATCCCCCGTCGGCTATGGACTGCTCCATACAACTCCTGATTGCCGCGTAAAGTGCTGTGATCTCCGATCGGGTAAGACTTGCAACGGTGCGGCTCGGTAGGATTCGCGCCAGAAACAGACTCTCATCGGCGTAGATATTGCCGATCCCCGTGACCGTGGATTGATCCAGCAACACCGACTTCACGGAGCGCTTACTCCCTTTAGGCAATCGGGCGGCGAAATCCTCGGCCGAAAAACACGGATCCAGCGGCTCGGGGCCCAGCGAGGCCACGAAATCATCGAGCTGTACCTCACCTGTCGGCACTGGCTTCACGTAACCGAATTTGCGCTGATCGTTGAAGTAGAGGTGTGAGCCATCCGAGAACGTGAAGATAATGCGGGTCGTTTTATCGGGAAGGTTGCCGATAAATGATTGATTGGGGTATCCGCCGCCGAAATCCGACTCCCATTTGTCCGGGAAGGCCCCTGAGGCTTCGAGCCCGGTATCGACGTCGGCTGCCTTGAAGATGAGCTGCCCGGTCATGCGCAGATGCGTCAGAAGACTGAGAGCATTATCCAACCCGATGATCAACAGCTTACCGTGCCTGCTCACCGTCTCAACCTGTGCACCCACGATCGCGGCAGCAAGCTCTTGCGAAGAAACCGTGCAGCTACGCTTCTCCGACACCTCGACATGCTGCACCACACGTCCGACCAAGACGCGCTCGAGGCCGCGACGTATGGTTTCAACTTCAGGTAATTCAGGCATGGCTCGATTATACCGCTCTCCGATACAAGCCGGCGCCTTTCCATACCGGAAACCGGCACGGAAAGGCGTTTCACACCAAAAGTGCTTGAAAGACAAGAGGATCTACCGTTCGCGGAGTCATTTACTTGTCTTTGGCGCACTCCAACGTCAAACGACGTCGAATCCCTGATCCTCTACCGCATCGTTGAGGACTTCGAGCTGAACCATAGCCGTGTCGTAGGTGACGGTTGCACTTCCATCGTCCAGATCCACAGCAACCGATTCAACACCTTTAAGGTCGGTAAGGGCATCGGTGACGGCCGCCACACAGTGCTGACAGTGCATGCCCTCGATCTTGATAATCGTCGTTTCCATATCGCTTTCCTTTCCTTATCTTTTTTCAGGCACTTGTTTCTCAAGCAGGTTTTCACTCCACCGACCCGTTACTCAAAAAGCGATCCAAAACCGCCAATGCATCGGCAAAATCCGCCCTGCCGTAACCCATGCGGAAGTATGGTTCGTTCACATCGTAAGTGGAACCGGGCAACAGCAATACGCCCGCCGCCTTTGCCAGATATCGGCAATATAGCTCGATGAGACTGTACGGCTGCGTCGAGTCGGCCGCCGCACGCCCATCGAGTCCAGCCTGCAATGCATCGGCCATCTCCGCAGCATAGGCATCGGTCAGCCGATGAAAGGCAACCGAACCTGACTGTGGTGGATTGTTGATGAACTTATCGCCGTGCCGGACAAAGAACCGCTCTGCCAGTGCAACGTTGCCTGAGATGATATCCACATTGTCCGCGATGATCCGCTCACCGTTTCGCAGCGCGATGCCGGCCAAAAACTCGGAGGTCACGCTGTTGCAGATGCTCAGGTAGTGCTTGTATTTTTGCACCCGGGCCAAAAGTGCGGTGTCCGCGCCCACCAACCAGCCGATACGTAGTCCGGCCAAGCCGTAGGCCTTGGACATCACGCCGAGGCTAACGGCCTTGTCGTAGACCTCCACAAGGGCGGGACGCGCGAGTCCGTCCAGCGTAAGACCACGATATACCTCGTCGGCAAGTATCGCCAGATTGTGACGAGCCGCGATGGCCACCAGCTTGTCGATCTCGTCGGCGGTGAGGGTATATCCGGTCGGATTGTTGGGCGTGTTGACGATGATGAGTCGCGTTAGGGGACTTATGAGTGTCTCCAGCTCATCGAAATCGGCATACCAGGCACCGATCGCCCCGCTTGCTGCCTGCCCGTTCTGTTCCCCGATGCGGTTACGCAGCCGCCACGGCACCGGTTTTGCGCCGATGGCACGGGGAATCTCCGACAATGACTGGTAGGTCGGCGTGAGCACGATCACCTCATCTCCCGCAGAAAGTACCACGTTCAAATAGGCGAAGATGGCTTCCTCGGCACCACAATGGGTGAGCACGTTGTGGCTACCCATACCGCGATACAGCGCCGCAACCGAGCTGCGCAGCTCCTCGCTCCCGGCAGCCTCGGTATAACCCAGCCGGGTATCCGCCAATCGGGCCTCGGACCCGGGCTCAAGTGACAAGAGCTCCGCCACCGTCCTCGACTGACAATCCGATTGCGCCAACAGGTACGGCGTTGAGAACTCATGTTCATCGAAAAAGACTTCCAATTTAAAATCATTTACACGCACGGGTATCTCCAAGTTTTCTTAAACTGACTTTTCAGGCTTTTTTACATTTTCATTGTACGCCTTCATGCATAGTTGTGGTAATTTCGGACAAACGCGGCTACCATATGCTTATATGTTCCATAACATCATCTCTAACGATGTGAGACATAGCTACCGGGGTGGGTGAGAGGAGTTTTTGTTGCGTATCAAAATCATTGCCGACAGCACCAACGATCTTTCGACGGAGTTACTGGCGAAAAACGATATCCGTCGCATACCGTTGCCGATAATTCTGGGCGATACCGGTTACAGAGACGGCGAAGATATAACTCCTGCCGACGTCTTCAGGTTCGCTTCCGAGGGAAAAGGAACCCCGCAAACCTCAGCCATCAATGTCGCCGAGTACGGCGAGATATTTCAAGAGGAGCTTGCCAAAGGTGCCGGGGCGATTCTTCACTTCGTAATCAGCTCCGAACTCTCCTCCTGCCACCAAAACGCCACCGTCGCCGCGCGCGACTTCGACAACGTCTACCCGATCGACACCATGCACCTCTCCACCGGGGGCGGTTGGCTGGTGCTTTATGCGGCCGACCTCGTCGCCCAAGGCTTGAGCGCTCGGGAGATCGCCACGAAATGTGAAGAGAAAAAGCAGCTGATAAGCACGAGTTTCGTGCTCGACACGCTGGAGTACATGCGTCGCGGCGGACGTTGTTCGGGCTTTACCGCTCTCAGCGCGGGGCTACTCAACATCAAACCCTGCCTTGCCATGCGTGGGGGAAAACTCGGGGTGGAAAAAAAGTACCGGGGTAGCCTCAAAAAGGTCATCAGGCAGTATTTGAAGGACAAGCTGGAGAACCAAGACGACATCGACCTTTCGCGGGCCTTTATCACACACACCTTCTACGACGACCCGTCGTTTATCCGGGAAACCGTGGAGATCACCAAGGAACTCGCAGGATTCGAAGAGGTACTGACGACGGAGGCCGGGTGTACGGTTGCCAACCACTGCGGACCCAAAACACTCGGAGTCCTGTTCAGCTACAACAGTCCCCACAGCTAAAAGGCCCGATAACATGCCTATCACTACAACTATCATCATCGTTGTAGTCGCTTTGATCCTCGTATCGGCGACGGTATTGCTCGTCGGCGCCTTCAGACTCAAACCGTCGTCGATAAACGACCCGCTCTCCGCCTCCACCGCCCGTGGGGATGAAGCCTNNTCGGTGGAACGCTTTCGGGAGATGTTGCGCTGCGCCACCGTTTGGGGAGCGGAAAACCCCAGCATCGATCGCACGCCGTTTAACGACTTCATCCCGTTGCTTGAGCGGCTCTATCCCCTCGTCTTTAAAAGTCTGGAGCTCACCCGGATAAACACCTACGGCATAGTACTGCGCTGGCGTGGCGCCGACCCCGCGCTCGATCCCGTGGTTTTAATGGCGCATCATGATGTAGTGGAGGCAAAACCCGAAGAGTGGTCATATCCCCCGTTCGCCGCGGAGCTACATG
>DOMT01000096.1:0-3739 GCA_003509825.1 Coriobacteriia bacterium | reverse complement strand
GCAGGCCATATACCTCCCCGTGACATCTACATCTGCTCGTCCAACTGCGAGGAGGATATGGGCGACACCGCACCCGCGATGGTTGAGCTGTTCAAAAGCAGAGGCATCACACCGTTTTTCGTCTTGGATGAGGGCGGCGCGGTTATCGACAACCCTCCACTCGGCGTAAAACGACAATTCGCCGCCATCGGCGTTGCGGAGAAAGGTATCGTCAATGCATTTGTGACGGTGAGCTCGCAGGGAGGTCATGCGGCGAATCCCTCGACGAAAGACGCTCCCGCCAAACTGGTTGCCGGCCTTGGCTCGATGCTCAAATCCCCGGCACCGGCCAAGATAAGTGCGCCGGTCGAAGCGATGCTCGTAGAGCTCGGGAGGTACTGTGGGCTGCCGCTGCGTATCATCTTCGGCAATATGTGGCTGTTTCGTCCGTTGGTGGTGGCGATACTTAAAGGCAACAGCGAAACCGCCGCCATGGTGCGCACCACCTATGCGCTTACCGAGCTCGAAGGCAGTGTGGCGGTCAATGTGATACCGCGCTCGGCTACAGCCGGGATCAACATCCGTATCGACCCCTCGGAGTCGATAGCACAGGCCATCGACCGCCTAAAAAGCCACTTCGATGAAGATATCGGCGTTACGCTGGGCGAATCGTCGGAGCCCTCCCCCCTCTCGCCCTTTGACGACGCACGCTTCCGTTATCTCGAAAAAGTGACCCACAGTGTCTATCCCGAGGCGATTATCGCGCCCTACGTGCAAAGCAGCGCTACCGACGCCCGTCATTTCGCTAAAATATGTCCGAACACCTATCGCTTCGCAGGCTTTTTATTCAAAGGCGAACAGCGGAGCAGGATACACGGCAGGGATGAGAACATCGATGTGGAGAGTTTCCAAAGAGGCGTGGGGTTCTACATCGAGCTGATCCGTAACCTGGATCGTGTCTGATGCGTTTTATGACGATGACGTTACAACGTACCTGGATGAGAGGAATATCCGATGACTGAGACGACGGGGGTTTTGGGCGAAAAACCGGTAAAACAGGGTCCGTTCTTTTACGGCTGGTGGATCGTTGCAGGCAGCTTTCTCATCATGGCAACCTGCTACACCATCTTCGTAAACTGCATCCCGCTCTTCCAATCCCACGTGGTCAAAGATCTCGGTATCAGCGTGGCCGCTTTCAATACCGGCGTATCACTTTGCACCGTGGTGGCGATCTTCGCCTCACTGGCATTCGGGGCCTTGGTGGAAAAGGTCGATGCCCGCATTCTCGGCGGCTTCACCGTCGTTACCACGTCGGTCACGTTGCTGCTATTCTCTTTTATCACCGAGGTCTGGCAGCTGTATGCGCTCTGCATCGTTGCGGGTATGGTCGTGGTTGCCGGCACCCGTCTGCTGGCTTCGGTATTCACCACCAATTGGTTCAACCTCCGGCGCGGCCTCGCCGTCTCCATCGCCCTTTCCGGCTCCGGTCTCGGTGGCGTGATCCTTTCCCCCATCACCAGCAACATGATCGAGGCTTCGGGGTGGCGTCCCGCCTTTTTGCTCTTAGCGGTCATCAGCTTCGTCGCCGCCCTGCCCATAGCCGTATTTTTCTTCCGCAACCGCCCGAGCGATAAAGGCCTCGAGCCCTACGGTGCGGGAATCAGCGAAGCGCAAAAAGTCGACCGCTCCCCCGACAAACCCGTTACCGTATCGGTGGGGTGGATGGTTTTGCGCAGGAGCTCGGGTTTTTGGGTATTGATCGTCGGGTTTGTGATGATGGGTATCATAAACGGTGCCATCATCACAAACTCCGTCTCCAACATGACCACCATGACCGTCGACGGCACATCGGTCGTCACCGGCGGACACGATGTCTTGTGGGCGGGCTACGTTTGGTCGTTATACCTCGGCGTGGTCATCGTCGCCAAAATCGCACTGGGGGCGATCTATGACCGCTGGGGCATGGCGGTGGGCACCGTCATCGGTACCGTAGCCTGCATCATCGCGTCGATCGCGCTTTGCTTCCCCGCCACCGATGCGGGCCCGATCATCGCCGCGATAGCCTTCGGATTCGGTACCTGCATGGGCACGGTAACGCCCCCGGTCATGACCGCCAAAGCCTACGGCAAAAAGGACATCGGCCTGATCATCGGCATCGTTACGGCATTCGAGCTCTTCGGAGCAGCCATCGGAGCCGTCGTATCGGGCCTGCTCTTCGACGCTTTTCTCACGTTCTTCCCCGCATGGATCATGACGCTCGTCGCCTCGATTCTCATGGGACTCACCCTGGTACTCTCGATACCCGCCGCCCGTAAAATCGTCAAACGGCGCATCGAAGCAGGTGGCCCCGAGCTAGATGTCGAGGGCAATGATGTCACAACATGAACCACCGTCTCTCACTCCGGTGGTTGAAGGCGGATCACCTGCCTCGATAATAGTAAATAGCCAACTGAGTACGGTTTTTAAGCTGTAGTTTCTGCAGTATGGTAGAAACATGGTTGCGCACCGTGCCTTCACCGATGTAAATCCGTGCGGCGATTTCCCTGTTGTCCAAACCCTGGGCGATGAGCTCGATGATCTCCAGCTCCCGCTCCGACAGGCCTTCTGTGTTGGGAGGCGCAACTGCGGATTGCGTTGAAGTGGAGTCATCCGAGGCGGAGGGTTCCCGCCCCTCCTTCACTTCTCCTTGCGCAAAAAGCACGGAGCGCGACAATACCTCACTACCGAGCACCATCTGACCGGCCATCACCGAGCGCAACGCCGGGGCGATGTTGGCCACCTCCTGCTTGATCAGATAACCCCTGGCTCCGAGCTTGAGGGCTGCGACGATGTATTCATCGTCGGAAAAAGTGGTGAGAAAAACCACCCGGGCCTCGGGGGTTTTATCCAAAATGACCCGTGCGGCCTCAATACCGCCACAGTCGGGCATCCGGATGTCCATGAGCAGGATGTCGGGTGCCAGTCCGGCAAAGGTCTCAATCGCCTCAAAACCGTTACCGACATCGCCGCAGACCGACATATCGCTTTGCGCATTCAGGATCGTTGCCAACGACATGCGTACGATCGGATCGTCGTCGACAATCAATATCCGTATATCTTCCTCCATTGCACACCTCTTAATTCCACTCATCCGTTTTCTTCGGTACGGTGATGAATATCTTAAAGCCCCTGTCATAGTCAACGCGAAACACCCCGCCCACGGCGCGTACCCGCTCCTCCATGGACTTGAGGCCCAAACCGTCGGCCATGATTTTCTCCTGCGCCCCGGGTTGCATCAACGGATTTTTGCTGCCGTTATCCTTGATGGTCAGCTGCCAAAGTGCAGGCAACTCCCGCAAGACCACCTGGACCTTACTCGCATCGCCGTGTTTGGAGCTGTTGACAACGGCTTCTTTGATGATCGCGATGAAGCCGTATGCCAGTGATTCGGGTAGGTATTGCGTGTCGTGTTCCACCTCGACGGCAAGACCCGCATCACGGGCCACGGCATAGAGCTGCGTANNCATCGTCGTGCAGATCATGTACACTGGCCCGCACCGTATCGAAGGCCTCATGCAGAGTGGCGCCGATCTGTTCGAGTTCGCCTACCAACACGGCGTCTTTCGCATGCACAACCAAAGCAGCCTCCACCTGCAAGACCGAACGGGTGAGCAAGTGTCCGACGTTATCATGGATTTCCCGGGCGATGCGTGCACGCTCATTGAGCGTTGCAACCTTCACCTCGTAGTCCTGCCGCATTTGCAGGTCACGGTTCTGTCGT
>DOMT01000167.1:3607-4806 GCA_003509825.1 Coriobacteriia bacterium | reverse complement strand
ATACAGCTCGATTCCCCGCGAAAGCCGAATGCCGAGACTGCTGTTGTCTGGGACATGATGGGTGCGTCACCCGCTTACGATCCGAGCATCAGAGACACTCAGACTTTTGTCCTTACGGGCACGGTTGTGCTCCCCGAAGGGGTTGATCCAAACGGGGTCGCGTTGGAGGCCGAGGTTTCGGTCACGGTTGCGCGCATCGGGGTCGCCGATAAAACGGATCTGAATACGGAGATTCAAAAGGCGCTGCAAGGAGCAAAGGATACCGGTGTTAGCAGTAAGGAGGGGGCCGACATTACGCCGGGGCAGTACTGGGTGGCACCGGAGGTGAAGGAAGCGCTTCAGGCTGCGATTGACAGAGCCGTCGAGGTGAGCAAAAACGACTTCGCTACAGAGCAAGAGGTTGCCGACGAGGTCGTAGCGCTACAGTCGGCACTTGAAGCTTTCGGCAAGGCGAAGAAGGAGGCGATCTCCCGGGAGGCTCTCAAGGCTGCGTTGGAGAGTGCAATGCGTGCAAAATCCGCGGTTGTTGCAAGCGATGATGGTCAAGACGTTGCTCCCGAACAGTTATGGGTGACAAACGACAGCTTGCAAGAGCTCGAGAAGGCGATTTCCGATGCCCGGGCGATTGAAGACAACCCCGGCGTTACGCAAAAAGAGATCGATGGAGCAACCGAAGCTCTGGATAACGCTATCCGCTTCTTCGTCGCCAAGCAGGCAAACGGGCTGAAGCAACCCGACGAGCCACCGGCTACGAATCCTCCGGCTTTAGACCCACCGACCACCGATACTACCGACCCATCTCGCGAAGCGCTGCCGGCATCGTCCTCCGGGGTGTTGTCGAGTGAGGGCTCCACAGCATCGCAGAAGACACCTCGGTCGTCCGATCCGAGCGGATCCGAGACATCGTCTGAGTCCATCGCCACTGTTACGGTCAAACCTGAAAATGCACCGTCCACGTCTTCCGGAAAGGTGGGGGGATCAGCAGCTCGATTTGAATCTGCTTTCTTGTCTACATGGGGACCGCTCCTTGTGATCCTCATCTTCACCGGTGGCGTGATCGCCCTTTCACTGGCTCTGTATGCAAGCTCGCGCGAAAAGCGGCGACGCAGATAAACGCACGGTGTTCTTAACTCAAACGGAGCCGATAATGAGCGAATGCTCGGTCGGCTCCGTTTGTTCCTTACGCGGATTTTTGTCAT
>DOMT01000167.1:0-3579 GCA_003509825.1 Coriobacteriia bacterium | reverse complement strand
ACGAAAACTGATCGTATGGATGATCGTGCTTGCAGGCTTTTGCTACTTCGATCAACTCCGGTTTGTATACGTGATCGGCCCCTTGCTCTTCGTCGTTACCATCTGGTAGCGTGTGAACAAAGCGTTACAGTTTCTTGGCGATGTAGAATACGTAGCCGTAATGCTGCTTGTGCTGCGCGTAGAGATCCACCTCTTGCTGCGTGTTTTGTGCGAAGTCCTCCATCACGGCGTAGCCGGCGTTTTGCAGGTCTGTAATATTGTCCGGGATGGTGCTCAGACTGCTGCCCGTCGATCTTTGCAAAACGCCCCTTTTTGCTGCTCATATAAAAACAAGCAGGTGGTTCCAATCGGTTCCACCTGCTCGTTTCGTGCTTCCCCGGTGCGCCTTATCGGGGTAGTCTACCTTTTTCTGAGAATCGCCGAGATGCGCTTGTTTCTCTTTGTGGCTGCGGCCGTCGCAATGAGTGTAAGGCCGAGTATAAGGGCGATGATCGGCACGACGAAAAGCCCTGTGTCTCCCGTTTTCGGTAGATTGCCGTTGCCGGTCTGCTCGGCCGTCCGGTTATCGGTCGGGTCACCCGTTTGACCCTCATCTACAGGAGTCGGCTTTACGAGTCCTGCCACCGCCTTGTCCAACTCGGCGAGCGCTGCGTCGATTTCTGTCTGGGAGGCGGCCAGGCGTAGCTCACGTACTTTTTGCAAGGCCGTCGTCACCGCCTGCGCGCTCTCATCGGTGTAAAGCGACAGGTCGATGCTCTCTGCGCTCGCTATGCTTTCGGTCAGGGCACCCGTGCTCGTACCGAGCGACCACAGAGACGCGATGGTCGTGTTGTTGTCCTCAGCGAAATTCTTGTCTACACCGACGGCTCCGGTGAGCTTCAGCAGAAAGGCGTTGATGTCGTTTTTGGTCTTTTCGCTGATGAGACCCTCTTTTTCCATCTCAACGGTACCCCCGTCCGTGGCGGGCTTTGCCTTACCGAGCAAAAGATCACCGAGAATGGTCTCGAAGTTGACCTTCACATAGTTTCCGAGCGAGCGAATGAAGTCACTGACGGAGTAGCCCACTTCCTGATTTGCGATGACGGAGCTGGTGCCGGAAGGGGCGTTGAGGACGCTGGTTCCATCCGGCAGTTTGCCACCCTTCCATTTTGCCCCGAAGAGCACAACAAAAAGGCCGCCGCCTTTGCCTGCCGCGTCGTTACCGGCAATCAGGGGCGTGCGATTGGGGTCGGTGGGGATGAACTTCTTGTTGGTGTTGTCCCAAACCTTTGAGCCTATGAGCTCTTCAAACGTGGTGTTGTCCAAAGCAAGATTGAGCATGCCCGCAACGTGCTTAACGGCGAGTGTAAAAACCTTATCGAGCATCTGCCGACTTTCAACCGCCGCCGTTGCCTCTTTCATCCACTCGGGAAACTCCCGACTATCATAGCCGGCAGCCTGGTTTTGGAAGAGATAGTTTGCGTAGTCGAGCGCGGTCTTGCTTCCGTCGGACGTTACGGGGAGTTTGAGCAGCTCATCGGCAAAGTTACTGATGAGCCTATCGAGCTGTGAGGTGTCGCTGAGCACCTCTTTGTCGAACTTGGCAAACAGAGTGGTTATGGTGTCTTTGATTCCCTGGTTGGGGAGAAGCAACTCGAGTTTTGTTTTTGTGTTGAGGTTGAAGTTGATGGCGATGCCTTGCTTTTCCTTGTCGTAGTAGATGGTAGCGTCTTCGCTCTTCTCCGGCAGCGCTCCGGGGATCACCTCGTCGATGAGTTGGTCGACGGTCATGGCACTGTTGCCGCCGTTTATAACACCGAGAATGTCGGTGAGACTCATATTGCCGCTCTTCGCGCCGTCGATGATGGAGCCGATGAGTTTGGCGATGGTTTCCTTGCTGCCGTTTTGCTGCATGTTCCAATAAAAGCCGTGCAGCATGTTGTTCATGACATTGCTGATGAGTTCGTAGCTGAAGCCACGTGTTTGACCGTAGGCGCTGATGTCGTCCACGGTGATGGTTTCACCCGTTTGTGGGTGTTTGAAGGTGCCGGCGTTCACTCCCGTATAGGTTTTGATCGCCGCCGTCTCGTTCACTTTACCCTGCTCCACCGTGCGCTTGAAGTTCACAACGCGCGCGGGCGAAGGATAAGTGGTCACCGAACCCGTCTCGATATCGTAGAGGGTGTTGCCCCGAGCCGTCGTGTAGGAAGCGATGTCATTTGCGTGCATGTGACCGGTAAAGATGTACTGTAGGCCGGCATCGACAAAGCCCTCGCGGATGCGTGAGTAATCGACGATGAGGTCGTTTAAGAGTGTGGGGGGCAGGTCGTTTGCTCCCAAGCCGATGTGGGATGCCATACCGTGATGCTCGAAACCGATAACGGTATCCCCGCGCCTTTTGGCATCGGCGATCTGCGCCAAGACCCAGTTCTCCAAGTCGGTACCGATGGCACCGCCGGTTTCGTGCTCGTCGCGCCCGCTGCTCGTGTTGTCGGCGCTGTAGCGAGCGGTGTCGATGGAGATTACCGTAAAGCCGTCCTTGGGCCTGGCGGCAAAGGAGAGTCCGCCTCCCTGCTTGCCCTCTTCGGGGGTAAAGCGCGCAACGATGCTGCTGTCTTCGTAAACGAGGTCGTTCCAGGTCTGAAGAAATGTCTCCTGCGAGGTGCGGCCGGCAGGAACCTTCGTGTCGTCGGCGGTATTGAAGTTCCAGGCTCCGGAGTTGTTTACATCATGGTTGCCCGCAGTTACGTAGATGTGGAGGTCGGGGAGCTCCTTTTTCTTAAACTCCTCAAGCTTTGCCGCCAGCGCTCGGTGGCTTTCCGTCTCGCCGTCCTTGGTGAGATCGCCCGAGATGAGAAGCACCTCCGGTTTATCCTCCTTAAGCGTATTGAGCAGCCCCGTCAAAAAGGCATCGCTTTCTGCGATCATCTTGCGATCGCTGTACATATTGTGGGTAAAGTCGTCGGTGTCTTTGATGAGATCCGGCGATAGGTAGTGCGTATCGGATAAAACGGCAACCTTGAGCTCCTCCACCTGTTTGATGGGCAGGCCGGCTGCAAAAGCCTGCAAGGGCACTCCTGTGAGCATGACTACAACAGCCAGCAAACCGATGAGCCCTCGTACGAATCGTTTGTTCACGCATCTCCTTCTCTTCCTTGGTTTTATAGAGATAAAGCGAGGGCAATAATACTTTGCCGGCATCAGGGGGTTGCATGCTTTGTGATAAATGTGTGTAAGGTAATGCGAAGGGCCGCTGCGGATTCTGCGTTAATAATCTGTGCCGGGCGTTTTGCGACATGCTCGATCAGGCACAGACGTTTTCTGCATGTGAGATATTGATCAAGTATAGTAACGCCCAAAAAATGGGCCAGGAGCGTAGCGAATTGTTTCTTGGGGAGAAGGAGCGGTTGCGAAGCGTTATTTTGAAATCCGGCTCGCCCGGGTTTCAAAACTTCAGCGCAGCCGACTGCGACGTGGCAAAGTAACTATCTATTGATAAGCTGCACGCCCTTTTAGCAAATCGTTATAAGATGCACCAGATTTGCACGCCCCTTGCGGATTCTCAAGAAAGCACATAAAGGTATGAACTGAATCGGCATA
>DOMT01000028.1:1233-13044 GCA_003509825.1 Coriobacteriia bacterium | reverse complement strand
CGGCATTATCAGTTCTGGTTCGCGGTTCTCGCGCTGCACAAGCTCGGCGCGGTGGGCGTGCCCGCCACCAATCTTCTCACTGTCAAGGATTTGAATTACCGCTTTGGCGCCGCCGAGATCAAGCACATCGTCTGCACGGCGCAGGGCAATGTTTCGGGCTTCGTGGAGGAGGCCCAGAAGACCTACGGAGGCATTGAAACGCGCTTTATGGCCAAGGGCGGCAGGGACGGCTGGATAGATTTTGACGCCGAGCTGGAAAAGCAGCCCGCCACCTTTGCCCGCGAGAAAACAGCCGTGGAGGACGTGCTGCTGCTCTACTTCACCTCTGGCACCACCGGCTACCCCAAGATGGTGCGCCACGACCACAGCTACCCAATCGCGCACATCATCACCGCCAAGTACTGGCACAACATGCAGGCGGACGGCCTGCACCTGACGGTAAGCGATACCGGCTGGATGAAGTCCATGTGGGGCAAGCTTTACGGGCAGTGGCTGATGGAGGCCTGCGTGTTCACCTATGACTTCGACCGCTTCAGCGGAGACGAGATCTGTGCTTTGGTGGATAAATACGAGATATCCACCCTGTGTTGCCCTCCGACCATGTATCGCCTGATCATGCAGGGTAGCGTCAACAGCTACAGCCTCGCATCACTCGAATATTGTGTGACGGCGGGCGAGGCCTTGAACCCCGATCTCTTCGATATGTGGAAGGAGCGCACGGGGTTGTATCTGACGGAGGGCTTCGGGCAGACCGAGACTCCGGTTACCATCTGCAACAGTTTGAACATGGTTCCCAAACCGGGATCGATGGGCAGGCCGCTGCCGCTTTACGAGACGCAGATCCTGGATGAGGACGGCAGGCAGTGTGCCGTCGGACAGACGGGGGAGATATGCATCCGCTGTGGCCTCGAAGGCGACGGCAGCGGTGTCAAGCGCCCCTCGGGATTGATGATGGAGTATTATCGCGACACGGTAAAGACCGCCGAGGCCATCCATGATGGCTGGTACCATACGGGCGACACCGCCTGGCGCGATGAGGACGGTTACTACTGGTATGTGGGGCGCACCGACGACGTCATCAAGTCCAGCGGCTACCGCATCGGTCCGTTCGAGATCGAAAGTGTGCTTCTGGAACATGCCGCGGTGCGCGAGTGTGCGGTGACGGGCGTGCCCGATCCCGTGCGCGGTACAGCGGTCAAAGCCACCATCGTCTTGGCTCCGGATTATACGGCATCCGACGATCTGACCAAGGAGCTGCAGGATTACGTCAAAAAGACCACGGCTCCCTATAAGTATCCGCGCATCATCTCCTACGTCGAGGCCTTGCCCAAGACGGTCAACGGCAAGGTCAGACGTGCCGCGATCCGTGCTGAAGACGAAGCGGGGGCCGAGGCTGCCTCCACCCGACCCCCGGAGGAGTTCGGTGGTTGATACGCGCCCTCGGCGTAGTGGAAGTTTTAGGATGGACGAAAAATGCGGAACGGTTCAGGCCGTTCCGCATTTTTGTGTGCAGGAGTCGCCGACAGACAGCCCCTGCATTCCCCTTCGAACCCGTTTTAAGATTTATGTCCCTTCGAGGAGCAANNCCGAGTCGCAGGCTCCACAGCCGCCGCAGTCGTGGGTGATGCCCTTTTGCTTTTTTCTCACCAGGGAGTAGATGATCGCGCCGACGATTGCGGCCAAGACCGTTACCACTGCGATTGTTCCCATGAAAACACCTCAAAAGTTTCCGCAACGGCACTCCCGAAAGGCAAGGGGAGGAGTGCCGTTGCATCGATCGATAAAATCAGACTGTCTCGGCTGCGACGTTTCCTGCGGATACCGTCGACTTACTGCGATTTTTTGCGGGACGAACCAGAAGATAGATGAATGCCGCAAAGGTTGCCAGGGCGATGAAGGTAAACGGATTGACGGCAACCTCACCGATCAGAAGACCTGCGAATTGATAGATCCACAAAGCCACCAGCCAGGCGACACCGCATTGGTAGGCGATGGCGGCTGCCGTCCAACGCGGATTGTTCATTTCGCGACGGATGGCACCCATGGCGGCGAAGCAGGGAGCGCACAGCAGATTGAATGCCATGAGCGCATAGGCTGCGGCGAGACCGAAGCTCATCTGCATGGCGGTATACCAGCTACCCTCGCTGCCGTAGAGGATGGAGAAGGTGCTGACCAGGTTTTCTTTGGCGATGAGTCCGGTGACGGAAGCGGCTGCCGCCTCCCAGGTACCGAAGCCGAGCGGTGCGAATATCCAGGCGATGCCACTACCGAGGACGGCGAGGATGGAGTTCGCGCTATCTTCGACCGCGCCGAAGCCACCGTCGGTAAAGCCGTAGCCCGAGATAAACCAGACGATGATGGCGGCGAGCAGGATGATGGTACCCGCGCGCTTGATGAACGACCGGGCGCGTTCCCACATGCTACGCAGCACCATCGGTGCCGTAGGCAGGTGGTAGGCGGGTAGTTCCATCAAAAACGGAGCGGCGTCGCCGGTGAAGAAACGGGTTTTTTTCAGTACGATACCGGTGCAGAGTATGGTGGCGATGCCGAGGAAGTAAGCCGAGGGTGCCACCCACCAGGCACCGGCGAAGATGGCGCCGGCGAACAGTGCGATAACCGGCAATTTGGCACCGCAGGGGATGAACGTCGTGGTCATGACGGTCATCCGACGATCGTTTTGATTTTCGATGGTGCGTGATGCCATGATGCCGGGAACACCGCAACCCGTACCGATGAGGATAGGGATGAAGCTTTTGCCCGAAAGGCCGAAGCGGCGGAATACGCGGTCGAGGATAAAGGCGATGCGTGCCATGTAACCGCATTGTTCAAGTAGGGCAAGCAGCAAGAACAGTACCAGCATCTGGGGCACGAACCCGAGCACCGCTCCCACACCGGCGACGATACCGTCGAGCACCAGGCCCTGTACCCAATCGGCGGCGGCGATCGCTTCAAGCAGGCCACCGATCAAGACGGGTACACCGACGATCCAGATACCGTAGTCCGAAGGGTTCGGTTCCTCGACGGCTAGCGCTTCTTCGTAGGCGGCGGCATCGACCTCGATGATCTCGTTCGTGCCCGCCTCGTCGTCGTAGGTCTCATAGGAGGCCGTCAGATTCGCATCGATGGCATCTTCGGTAAAGCCGGCGCTCTCGGGATCGAGACCATCCTCTGCAGCCGCAGCCTCATAGGCCTCGATGGCCATCGAGGCCTCTTCGAACTCACCGGCTACCTCGCTGTACTCCTCCGGCTCACCGGTAAGAAACCAGCCGTCGCCGAAGACGCCGTCGTTGGCCCAGTCGGTAACGATGCTGCCCACCGTGGTAACGGCGAGGAAGTACACGAGAAACATGACCACCGCAAAGATCGGCAGGGCCAAAATACGGTTGGTCACCACTTTGTCGATCTTGTCGGAAGTGGATTCCTTGCCGGCATTTTTCTGCGTGAGTACACCGCCGATGATATCCGAGATATGCCCGTAACGTGCGTTGATGATGATGCTCTCCGAGTCGTCGTCGCTTGCTTTTTCGGCCGCCTCGATGATGGGGGAGGCGCTCTCTTGCAACCCGGCGACGGCAGGGGCGGATACAGCCTCGGCCTTGCCGTCGGTTTTGAGTGTGAGCAGCTCCTCCAGCTTCTCATCACGCTCAAACACCTTTACGGCGAGGAAGCGCCGTCTTTCGGCTGCGATGCCCGTGGGTAGTAAAGCCTCGATCCCGCAAAGCGAGCTCTCGAGTTCCTTCGAGGCATAACGATTCGCGCCCGCCTGTCGCTTCAGGCTCGAATGCTTGTCCGCCTGTGCGGAGATGGCTGCTCTCACCAGTTCATCTATGCCCTCGTTTTTGAGCGCCGAAATCTCGATGACCTTACAACCCAGCTGTTTTTCCAGTTCGGTCACGGTGATCTTATCGCCGTTTTTGCGGACGGTATCCATCATATTGATGGCCGTGACCACCGGAATGCCGATTTCCAACAGCTGCGTGGTAAGGTAGAGGTTGCGCTCCAGATTGGAGCCGTCGACGATGTTGATGATGACATCGGGTTGTTCCATGAGCAGGTAGTTGCGGGCGATGACCTCCTCTAAGGTGTAAGGAGAGAGCGAGTAGATGCCCGGAAGGTCGACGACCTGGACATTCCTATCGTTTTTCAAGCGCCCTTGCTTCTTCTCAACGGTAACACCGGGCCAGTTCCCCACAAACCGGTTCGTGCCGGTGAGCGCGTTGAACAAGGTTGTTTTTCCGGTATTGGGATTTCCCGCCAGCGCGATTGTCGTTGCCATGATCGTGTTTGTTCCTCTCTTTCATGTCCCGATTCCCTTTATGCGACGCGGAAAGGAGACACTTCATTCTCAAGTTAGTAGAGACTAACAATCTTCCGAAATAAAAGCCCTTTCAATCGGAGGGCTTTAAAACTCGATCGCATCGGACTCCGCTTCGGCGTGACTTCGCTCCTTCGCGGCACGGGCGACCTTTCATTGCATCATGCGACTTGTATCAGCTTTGCTTCCGCCCTGCGCAGCGAGAGTTCATATCCGCGTACGGTAACCTCCACGGGATCGCCCAGCGGGGCGAGCTTGCGCACGAAGATGCTCGTACCCTTCGTTATCCCCATGTCCATCAGTCGACGCTTGATGGCGCCGTCACCGCTCAGCTTGCTCACCGAAACGGTTTCCCCCGTCTTAACGGTATCCAGAGTCTTCATCACGTTCTTCCCATTTCTCTAAACCAGTATCATTGCGGCGGCATCGTGGTTAACGGCAACGCGGCATCCCTTGATGTTTACGATCAGGCCGCTATCGACATGATTGATGATGCGCACCCACTCCCCGGGGATAAAACCGAGGTTTTCAAGATGATGGCGGACTTTGCTATCGCCCAGTATGCGGCGTATACGATATTTGTCACAGTCGAATACTTCGGTCAGTGCCATGGCTGCCTCCAGCTATGTTAATCTTGTCTTACTTATAGTTAGCTTAGATTAACTTCTTTACCGCATCCTGTCAATATGAAAACGATATAAAAAACGCCGGAGCCGGTGCGTCGGGTCTCGCCCGGGAGGAATTCATGCATCTTCGTGCATCAGAAGTTATATTTTTCAACAATACGATGCTATATCGGATGATATAGCATCGTGTGGCATGGTACTATTTTTACATGAATCAGTTTATGCGAATTCTCGGCAAGTACATATATAACGAGGAGTACTCCCTCGAGGCGCGTGTGATGAACATGGTGATCGTTTTCGGTATCCTGTCCGCCGCGCTTGCTTTGATCATGCGTGTCGTTGAGCAGGCGTCGCCCATCGTCGCCGTTCCGACGTCGATGATCATCGTTGTTCTCTGCATCGGGTTTTGGGCGGTCAATCGTTTCGACATCAACCGTTTCGCCGTTCCGATCGTCATCGTCGCCTTAGGCGACCTCCTCTTTCCTTTTTTGTTTTTCGCTCATGGTGGGCAGGACAGCGGCATCGCCTTTTTCTTTTTGATCCCCATTCTCGCCATGTTTCTTCTGGTGCATGGGTGGCGCAGGGTCGTCATGTTGTTCCTGCAGACCCTGGTGGTGATTTTTTGCTACGGCGTGGCCATGCAGCCCGAACCGATGATTCCCATCGTGCAGATATCGGCCACCCAGTCCTTTGTGGATATGGTGTTGTCCTGGATGGTTGCGGGTTCGTTCGTCGGTTTGGTGGCTCTGTTTCAGAGACTCATCTATGAAAAGGAGAAGGAGCGTGCGGATGCCGCCATTTTGCACGTGAATCACCTGGTCGAATTACGTGAGACCATCAATCAGGTTGCTATGATGTTGCTCTCCGCCGAAGGGGGAAACAAGTCCGACTCACTGGCTCGAGGGCTCAAGCTGCTCGCCGAGGGCTTCGAGGTCGACGCGGTGAGGATATGGCGTGTGGTCGGGGAGGATGAGAAAAACGTATCGATCGCGCTTTTCGAATGGTATTCGCCCCAAGGGTATCAGGTCGATAGGGTCGTAGGGTTCGTCGCCGATCTCCCGAAGTTCGGAGACGTCGTCGAGGTGCTGTCGCGCCGCAAGGATTACCTGCATATATCCCTGGACAGCCCCGATACCCCCGAGTGCGTCAAATCGCTGTTACGTTCTTTCGATATAGGATCGTCTCTGATGGTGCCCATCATCACCCATGAAGATATCTGGGGCTTCGTCAGTTTCGGCGCGCTCGACAAGGATCGTACCCCGGCCGTTCATGAAGCGGCTTCGATGCATTCGGCTGTCATGATTTTGGCCGAGTCGATCATATTGCAGCAAACGCTGAGCGATCTGGTCTCCGCTCGCGAGCAGGCTTTGTTGGGTCTCAAATCGCGCAGCGACTTTCTGGCGAATATGAGTCACGAAATCAGAACACCGATAAGTGCGATCATCGGCATGACCAATCTCGCCTTGGCCGACGATGATCCCGGGCGCAATAAGCTGCGTTTGAATAAAATCAAGGAAGCTTCGAATCATCTGATGGGTGTTATCAGTGACATCCTCGATATGTCGAAGATCGAATCCGGGAAGTTCAAGCTCAGAAACGAACCGTTTTATGTGAGGGCGATGATAGACCGCTCCATATCCATCATCAGGTTCAGGGCCGACGAGAGATATCAGACACTGCACCATTACGTGGATCCACAGGTGCCCGATCGCCTGATCGGTGACGAACAGCGCATCGCCCAGATCATCATGAATCTGCTTTCGAATGCCGTTAAGTTCACTCCGGAGGAGGGAGATGTCGAGTTGCGCTGCGAGGTGAGGAAACTCGACGAGAGTCACTGTATCGTGGAGTTTGCGGTCATCGATGACGGAATCGGTATCGATCCCGATAAGCAGGGAAAACTCTTCGAGTCATTCGAGCAGATCGATTCCGGGACGACGCGCAGATACGGTGGGACGGGACTCGGGTTGGCGATTTCGAAAAGCATAGTCGACAGCATGGGGGGAACCATGGAGGTCGAATCGAATCTGGGTAGAGGATCGACCTTCCGATTCCGGGTTTCCCTGCCGGTTCCGGGTGCTAAAGATGATCAGCACCTCATTTCCGGGGGCGAGGATAAGGAGGTCAAAGCGCTCAAGGAGCTGATAGATAAACGGATACTGGATATGTCGCAGTATAGTGTCCTCGTTGCAGAGGACATGGATATCAACTTCGAGATACTGGAGGCTTTACTGGAGCCGACGAGGATACGGCTCGATTGGGCGCACGACGGCAACGAGGCGGTGGCTAAGTATCGCGATAACTCCGGCCGGTACGATCTGATTCTCATGGATCTGCAGATGCCCGAGATGAACGGCTTCAAAGCGACTGAGGAGATACGCAAAAGCGGGCTGCCGCACTCGCTACATATTCCGATCATCGCGATGACGGCGAACNNATCATCGCGATGACGGCCAATGTGCTCGCCGAGGATATCTCCCTTTGTTACCAAAGTGGAATGAACGGGCATCTCGGCAAACCTCTGGACATCCTACAGCTTTTGGGTGCGATCAAATACCATCTCAATATCAGTGCGGGCGCAACCGACGTTTAGACCCGTCACACTCTTTCCGACGCCGTCGTGGTTTTCGGGTTGCATTGACTTTGTTGCGGGGTGTGGTATCTTGGTAACATGAGTAAGCCATACCTAACATCACTGTCGTTGAGAGGTGGAATATGACGCTGAATGATGTGGAGATGGGGGAGACTTACAAAATCGTCACCTGCGAACTTNNGACGACAACAACAACAACGACGACAACAACAACAAAAACGACGACGACGACGACGACGAGGAACCTCTGTTAGTTCTGTCAGCCTTCAAGCATAAAGTTTAAAACGCGACTTCATTGGCACGACACGCGAGTTTCAGGAACCGTGGCGCGACATTAGATAGAAAATTATCTTTCGGATCAAGCTTCGATTCCGTTCAGAGTACCTGCATATGCCACACGCTGGAAAGTTAATCTGTGACGCAGTGAAGCTCGAGGCGCTCGGAATGCTTCCCGGGGAAAGCATCAATGTCATACAAAAGACCGGTGCCGGTGTGATCGTCGAAGTCATGCGATCACGTTTGGCGATCGCGCGTGACATGGCAAAGGAAATGTCGGTTACCAAAGTCACGCAGGAGTAGATACATGCGCATAGCACTGATAGGAAACCCCAATTCGGGGAAGACTACGCTTTTCAATGAACTGACCGGCGCAAATCAGCATGTGGGCAACTGGCCCGGCGTGACGGTCGAGAAAAAAGAAGGAATCATCCGCCCGCAGTACGGTGGGGGTCATCTGGTTGATCTGCCGGGCATCTACTCGCTCTCACCTTTTTCCCTGGAAGAGGTGGTGTCGCGCGATTTTATCATCGACGAGAAGCCCGATGTGGTCATCGATATCGTCGATGCCACCAATCTGGAACGCAACCTCTACCTGACGATTCAGCTTATAGAGCTGAACGTGCCGCTGGTGGTGGCGCTTAACATGATGGACGAGGTTGAGGCCGAAGGTGTTCGTATCGACACCGAGCGTCTGTCCAAAGACATCGGCGTTTCGGTCGTGCCGATTTCGGCCGCCAAGAAGACGGGTATCGCGGAGCTGATAGAGGCATTGCCCTCGGCCAAAAAGCCCAAGCGCCACGAGCTACCCGATCCACATCTCGAGCGTCTGATCGCGCTTACCGAGGCCATACTCAACGACCACCTGGTTCGCGAACACCATGTCGGCGACACCTTTACCAACGGTTATCCTCTGCATTGGACGGCGATCAAGACACTGGAAAGCGACGAGCTCGTGCTGCGTAGCCTCACGCTGGAAGCCGAGGATATGGCGCGCATCAACGAGCTCAAAAACGACTTCGAGCAGGAGCACACTCTACTCTGCACCGCTTTTGCCGATGCCCGCTACCGGTTGATCCATCACGTCATCAATCACGGAATCTCGATATGGAGTACGGAAAGCGACCGCTTGGAGCATCTGCAGCACGCCCATAAGGATTATCACCGTGATCCTGAGCGCTTTGTAAACGATGAGGCTGACACGGACGGACGCAAGGGCATTTTGGACGAAGAATGGGATGTTGACGGCTCGGCGGAGCAGCCCGTAAGTGTGAGGCTGGGAGAGATCGCCACCCCCGTGAAGACAAGGGCGATGCAACTGACGGTCTCCGATAAGATCGACCGGGTGCTCACGCATCGTATCTTCGCCATTCCGATCTTTTTAGTCGTGATCTTTTTCGTGTTTCACCTGACCTTCACCGAGTCCCTCTTCGGTATCGCGGACATCCCCGGGCCCGGCGTATGGTTGCAAGGCCTCGTGGAGTCGGGCGTGGAGGCGTTTTCCCTGCTCATCACGCCGTTGTTTGTAGAGGGGAGCTGGGCTGAGAGTCTGGTGATCGGCGGTGTCATCGGTGGCGTGGGTTCCGTATTGTCGTTCGTGCCGCAGATACTGCTATTGTTTCTCTTTCTCACCCTGCTCGAGGATTGCGGCTACATGGCGCGCGCGGCCTTTATCATGGATCGCTTCTTGAGGCGCTTCGGTCTTTCGGGCAAGAGCTTTTTGCCGATGCTCATGGGTTTCGGCTGTTCGGTGCCTGCGGCCATGGCGGCACGAACCATGGAAAACGAGAACGACCGACGACTGACCCTGATGCTGGTTCCGTTCATGTCCTGCGGCGCACGGGCACCGATCTTTTTGGTGCTGGCAGGTGCGTTTTTTCCGGCGTACGCCGATATCGTGGTGTTTTCGATGTATCTGCTCGGTATCATCGTCGCCGTATTGTCGGGCATCCTACTACGCAAATTGCTCTTCAAAGGTGAGTTTTCGCCGTTCATCATAGAGCTGCCCCGTTACCGGACACCACAGGCGCGCTCGGTGTTTATGACACTTTGGGATAAGTTCAAAGGCTACCTGGTTCGCGCGGGTACCATCATCTTTGCGATGTGTGTTGTGATCTGGGCTCTTTCCAGCTTCGGTGTTACCGACGGGAGCTTTCATATGGTGGCGATCGAGGACTCCCTGCTTGCCGCATTCGGAAATCTGATCGCCCCGGTATTTACTCCGCTCGGATTCGGCACATGGATCGCCGCCGTCGCCGTGCTTACCGGCTTTATCGCCAAGGAGAGTGTTATCGGCACGCTCGGTACGCTGCTCGGCATCAGTGAGGATAGCGCCCTCGAGGGCGGAGGACTCAGCGCCTCGCTTTTGGCGGCGGCCGGCTTCACGCCGCTTTCGGCCCTCAGCTTCATGGTGTTTTGTCTGCTCTACATTCCCTGTATGGCGGCGTTCGCCACGCTGAAAAAGGAGTTCGGCTCATGGAAGTGGGCCTTGGGGCAGGCCGCCTATTCGGTTGCCGTCGCCTATTTGATTTCGTTTGCGGTGTTCCAAATAGGAAGTTCGGTCATCTGATATGGCGGGATATGTCATCGCAATTCTGGTTATAATCGCAGTTGCCGCGTTGGTCGTACTGCGATTCGTGCCCTCTGCGTTCAAAAAGAAGACGGTGACCGGTTGCGGTAGCTGCAATTCCTGTAGTTCCTGTGATTCTGATGAGCGAAACCGCGAGCTTTCGGATAAAATGACAAATAACTAAGCACACACGTTAGGCGTTCGAAACTCCGAGGATCCCAAGGTCGTCACGCGAAGCGGTGGGCTCGTGGATATCGGTAGATCCGTTGTACCCGGTCTCGTGCTGTCGGGAAATCATCGAAAGGGGTGCAGATGGCAGACAAGATGGAAGGGCCCAAGCTCACATCGGCAAATGAAGATTATCTGGAGGCGATCTATGAGCTGGGTAGAGAGACCGGCGCGGTTCGCTCGGTGGATCTTGCCGCAAAACTCGACGTTTCGAAAGCCAGTGTTAACAATGCACTCAAAAACCTCAAGTCGGTGGGCCTGATCGAGCAGCCGCACTACGGCGATATCACGCTGACGGAGGAAGGTAGGCGCTACGCCGCCGGTGTTTTGGAGCGCCACCATGTGCTCTATCATTTCCTGATCGACGTTTTGGGCGTGGAGCCTAAGATCGCGGTGGAAGAGGCCTGTATGATGGAGCACGCCATCAGCGACGATACTCTCAGACGGCTGACCGACCACCTGAAAGAGCAAGTAGCGGTGTGAGTAGGACGATTGCTCTCACGCTGGGGTATAACGGTGGCGGATTCAGCGGTTTCGCGCGGCAGCCGGGACAACGTACGGTTCAAGGTGACGTTGAGTCTGCCCTGAAGACCCTGTTCAGGCGCGAGGTGGAGACGGTGGGAGCGGGTCGCACCGATACCGGCGTACACGCTCTGGGCCAGGTCATGTCTTTCAGGCTCGACGATGAGGAGCTGACGGCACGATCCTTCGAGCGCCTGCGGCTCTCCCTGAATGCACTTACCGACGATGGTATCACCATCCACAAAGTCGAGGCGAAGCCGGACGACTTTTCCGCACGTTTCTCAGCCGTGCATCGCGAATACCGCTTCAGGTTCGTGTTCGATGAGGTGGAGCCGCTGTTTCTGCGCCCCTACGTTTGGTGGATATCCACAAAACAGCCCCCCGACATCCAGGCCATGAAGCAGGCAGGAGCGTTTTTGGTGGGCGAACACGATTTTAAATCCTTTTGTGTAACCGCCTCTGCGCTCGATAAAAATACGGTGCGGGAACTTTACACCGTGAACCTGTTCGGCGCCGAGCATCTGGGCGAGGAGTGCGTTGTGATGCAGATCATCGGCAATGCCTTTTTACATTCGATGATCCGGGTCATCGCCGGCACCATGGCCGATATCGCCTTGCGAAAAAAGCCGCCCGAGTGGATGGCGCAGGTGTTGGCGGCTCGCGATAGGAGGGCGGCGGGACC
>DOMT01000028.1:0-1146 GCA_003509825.1 Coriobacteriia bacterium | reverse complement strand
ACGGTTTGATGAGACAGGGTAGTGATGGTGGGTAAAAGCAAAGGTAGCAATAGGGGCCGCGCGACATCCGGAGCGAGGCGACATCCCGTAGCCGTTACTTTGACGGTGATTCTGGTGGTCGTCAGTTTGTTGGGATTGTCCTTTCGTATCGTGTTGTTGCCTCCGGTTACCACCGCATTGGCCGGACAGACGGTAAATACGCAGCTCTCCTCCTTGAGTCGCGAGGAGCTGGTGGCGGTGGCCGAGGTCGGACGTGCTTACGTGGACAGTGTTCCCGGAGCCGAGATGCCCACGGGTAGCGATGAGCGCACCGCTTTCACCCCCGAGGTCGTTCGTCATATGGAGGACGTGCGGGTGGTTATACAAGCGGCGGCGTACATCACGATTGCGCTTTGCGCCCTGCTTTTGGTGGTGCTGATCGTCATCGGCACACGTTACGGCAAACGCACGCTGGGAGCCTGCCTGGCCATCGGTGGTATCGCCGCCATTGCGACCGTGGCGATCCTGGGGCTGATCGGCGTCTTGAACTTCAACGCCCTGTTCACTGCGATGCACGAGTTGCTCTTCGCCGACGGAACTTGGACCTTTGCGGCGGATTCGTTGCTGATATGCGCCTACCCGATAGGGTTTTGGATCGGCATGGCAACCATCTGGGCGATTTCACTGTTGATGCTCAGCGCACTCACCTCGATTTTAGGATTCGTATTGCGCCGTTAGGCGTTGGTATTCCCACGATAGCGGGAGTCCCCGGTGTAGGGGAGGATTGTGGTAAAACGCTGTCTTGCGGCGCCCCTCTGTCGGCTCACTATTCAAGAATGGTCTTACCCACAAAACGCTCCGCATTGCGCCAGAGGATCATCTCCCGCTCCGTTTCCGTCAAATCATTCAGCAAAAAGCGCTCCAGCTCCACCGGTGGAGACCACATCGGATAATCGGAGCCGAACAATATGCGGCCGGCTCCATAGATCCGAATCAGCTCGGTGGTTCGGCGCGGACCGACCAAGATCGATGCACTCGAGAGATCCATGAAGCAATCCTCGTCCTTAAGATAATCCTGCGCCAAATCAAAAAGCGACCAGCCACCGAAGTGTGCAGCGTTGACTACGAGTTTCGGAAAAGAGCGTAAAACCTCCTTGGTGCGCCGAG
>DOMT01000123.1 GCA_003509825.1 Coriobacteriia bacterium | reverse complement strand
GGCCGACAAAACCATCCGCGGCGGTTTTTGCCCGGGCGGCGCCGAGCGCATCACCCAGATGATGGACGTCATCAAGTATCGCGGCTTCGACGCGGAAAAGATCATCACCCACCGCTTCGAGGGTTTCGACACGATGGAGGAGGCCTTCGACCTCATGGATAAGAAAGCCCCGGATCTGATCAAACCCATCGTGTATATGAACCTGTAAGGCGGGTGCGTAGGAGTTACAACGTGGAGGGTGGCGTTGTGGCAATGGTTACCCGGCGAATCCGCAAGACCGACATGTAAGGATTACGGCCCCGGTACCCCGAAGGGGATGTCGGGGCCGTTCAACTCTCCGTGAGCTTATACCCTACGCGCCAGATCGTGATCAGGTAGCGGGGTTTTGACGGGTCGTCTTCTATTTTTTCGCGGATTTTGCGGGCGAAGACCGTGATGCTGTTGGGGTCGGCGGTGTCGGTGCCGCCCCAGAGGTGTTGCATGATCTGCTCGCGGGTAAAGACGCTGCCCGGGTCGGAGGCCAAAAGTTCGAGCAGCTCGAATTCGCGTGAGGAGAGCGCCACGGGCTCTCCGCGCAGGCGTACCTCGTATTTTCCGAAGTGGAGCTCGAGGTCGCCTACGCTGTAGACCTTGCGGTTTTTCTGTGTGCTCAAAGACTCGCCGTCAACCCCCTTGTTGCAACGCCTGAGGTGGGCGTGGACGCGTAGGGAAAGCTCCTCCGGTTGAAAGGGTTTTACCAGGTAGTCGTCACCGCCGGCTTTGAACCCGATGCTTTTATCGACGATATCGCCTTTTGCCGAGAGAAAGAGGATGGGCACCTTGCGTCCCTCTTCGCGGATGGTTTTGCAGATCTCGAAGCCGTTGGTGTCGGGCAGCATCACGTCAAGGATCAGAAAGTCGGGGCGCTCGTCGCGCAGCATCGTCAGGCCGTCTATGCCGTTGGAGGCGCAGCAGTACGCGTAACCGTCGCGCTCGGCGATCTGGCCGATGAGCACCTGGAGGCTCTCGTCATCATCGATGAGCATTATCTTCGTCATAATTCCACCTTTCGTTCCAGGGGCAGCGCCACCGTAAACGTGCTGCCCACTCCCGGTTTACTTGCTACACGCACCGAGCCGCCGAGCATTTCCGCCAGGTCTTTGACCAGAGAAAGTCCGAGCCCGCTGCCGCCGTAGCGTCGCACCGTGGACATGTTTTCCTGGGCGAAGCGCTCGAAAATCAGCTTCTGACGGTCCGCGGCGATACCGATTCCGTCGTCTTGCACCACGATCTCTACCGTGTTGCCGCGTTCTCCCAAAGACACGGTTACATCCACATGACCGCCCGGATCGGTGAACTTGATCGCGTTGCTCACCAGGTTTACCAAGATGCGCCGAAGCTTCTCCCAGTCGCTGTGGATGAGCGGGATATCCGCGTCAACCCGGGTGTTCAGGCTGATCGACTTCTTGAGTGCCAGCGACTGCCCGGATGCCTCAACCATGCCCACCACGTCGTGAAAGTCCACCAGCTCGATGTTGAGCTGCTCGGATCCTGCCTGGATACGGGCGGTTTCGAGCACGTTATCCACCATCTCCAGCAAAATCTGACCGTTTTTGTCGATCTCCGCGAGTTGCTTGTGTGCACGCTCGTTGTCACGTGGCACGTTTTCTTCCATCAGCTCGGTAAAGGCGAGAATCGAGGTCAGCGGAGTGCGCAGCTCGTGGCTGACGATCGCTAAAAAGTCCGACTTGTAGCGGTTTTCCTGCTTGAGTCGGTCGTTGATCTCCTCCACGTGGCGCCGTTGTCGCTCGAGCTCCTCGTTTGCCTCGGAGAGCCGGTCGGTGCGCTCTTCCACCTGCGACTCGAGGTTGGAATAAAGCGATGCCAGACTGGAGGCCATCGATTCGAACTGTGAGAACAGGTCGTTGATCTCACGCGACTGATAAAGGGGGTGTCCTTTGTCGAGCAGCGTGCCGGACTTACTGGCCAGCGAACCGTCGGATACGCGGGCGAAGGTGCGGCGTAGGCGCGAGAGGGGAGCGGTGATCAGGCGTGTGAGCACCAAATAGATGACCATGGTCATACAGAGCATGATGATGAAGAAGAACAACACGCTGTTGACGATGGTGTTTTGCATGTTGGAAAAATAAAGCTCCGTGGGCACGATAACGCTCACGGCACCTGCCAGATCACCCACGTTCCAGCCCTCCTTGGGGTAGCCGGTGGGGTCGATTTCGCCGGCCGGTTTGCCGTGGCAACCCGTGCAGTCCTCGGTGACCTTCATGGCCGACACATAGCGAAACACCGACTGGCCGTCCTGCTCGGAAAAGCTGTAATATTCAAGTGTGTCGGGGTTGCTCAAAAAGGCTTGCAGTGCAGAGTTTTCGTACTCATCGGGGCTGTTGTGGATGTTGCGCGGTTCGATCATGGTAAAGCGGATGTTGTAATCGGAGTTGCGCGAGAACAGCGCGGCAACCGACTTACCCGCGATCGCGCAGTGCAGGCCTTTGTATTCATACGTACCGTCGAAGGAGTAGTTGATCGTGTCTTGATTGATGGAGACAAAGGCCCATACGGCGTCCATCTCGGTGACCAGCATGCGCGATTCCTCCACCAACACCGACTCCGTGGCGCTCTGCTGTGAGTTGTAGGTCCAGATGATGTCTACGGCGAGCAGGGCCAAAAACACCACACCCAAAAGACCGGTGATCTTGGTCTTCAACCCGATATTTTTGCCGATGTTCTTCAAGCGCGGTCATCCGTTCCGGTCCGTTGCAGGTAGACCATCCCTCATAAGCCCGACCTCTATAACGTTGATTAATGGGGCAAACAAACACCGGTTGCGGTGTTTCACATTAACGGGTTCAAGTGACACCGACGTGCGGTGTCCGGCATCGATAGATTTCATCCCTCGCACATTGATGCTAGAGGAGAAAATCGGCCTCGCTGATTATAACCGACGGACGGGCGTTGTAGGCGCTCGCCATCTTTGCGAGCAGCGCTTCGGTGAGTGCGGCGATTTGGCGGTAGAAAGGTTCTCTCGCGCGCGTTTGCAGGTTTTTGCAGTACAACGGGGCAAAAACCAGAAGATGATCGCTGAGAAAGTTGCGGATGACCTCGACTTGCTGTGTCGCTGTCGCAGCGTCTGCCTCCGCCCGCTCTGTGCCCATGTTGTCAGCCGTGTCTCCCGTCTCGCCGTCACCTGTACCATCGCGCAAGGCCGTCGCCTGCTCGGCGCAAAGCAGCTCCAAAAACGCCAGCTCCGAGGCGATGTGGTCGTCGGGGCGTTTGCCTTCCTCGGGCACCTGCATGTCGTG
>DOMT01000036.1 GCA_003509825.1 Coriobacteriia bacterium | reverse complement strand
GCTACGTCGAACGCGTGATCGCGCTGCGTGAGGTTGAATACGAAGCTACGCCGTACGGTGCGGCACGCTTTAAAACCGCCCTTGTCGCAGCGCAAGATGGCACAGTTAGGTTGAGGCGCCCCGAATACGAAGACGTCGCCCGCATCGCGCGCGAACAGGGCCTGGACTTCAACAAACTCTATGCCGAGCTGAACGGCTGAACCGAGGGTTTCCACACGCTTAACGCTGTCGGCCCTATGCAACGAGCAGCCTGAAAGCCGCTCGTTGCATAGGGCCGACGTTTAGAGAAGCGCCGTAGAATCGGTGCGTCCTTAGCTGTTTTTGAGTGCGATCGTCGCCACCATGTCGGCGACGTTTTCGGCGGCATCCACGCAACGCTCCATGCGAAGAAAGACGTTGCTCCACTTCATGATGTACACCGCATCATCGCTATGCTCGAGGTACAGCTCGCGGATGGTCTTCATATAAAGCACGTCGGCGTCTTCCTCAAAGTCGTTTACGTCGATGAGTTTCTGGTTGAGCGTGGTGCTCTTCTTGAAGTTGTGGAACTCGGCGAGCGCCTCACAGAGTGCGGTGGACGACTTCTCCATGATGCGGGCGAACGGCAATACGTTCTCATTGAGCTCGCGCACGTCATACATGTAGAGCTGCTGCAAAACGTCCTCTATGTAATCGACGATGTCATCGAGGCGATGTACCATCTCGATGATGTCTTCGCGGTCGATCGGCGTGATGAACTCGCGAGCCAGCTTTTTGAGGATATCGTGATTGAGGCCGTCGGCGGCGTTTTCAATCTCGTGCATCTGCTCCAATTGATTCGAAAGGGTTTCGTAGTTAAAGCCTTCGAGAATGCTCACGAGCTTCTGCGAGGCCTTTTGGGCGTACTCGGCCTGACCCTTGAGAGCGTTAAAATAAAAGTTCTTATCCTTTGCCATCGGTTTTCACTTTCTTTCTCGGCATACAGATTGTCAATCGTCCCATTATAGGGATATATCGGTTACAAATCATCCCACGGTTGTTGGGGACCCGATCTGCCCCGGCCGCGCCACGACGACCTGCATGCAGCGTCTTGATCGGCGCCTCCCCGAGTTTCAGGGAGGCGTGTGTTCAGCCCAGGTGCTTTTGCAGCAGCTCGTTGATGAGCTTGGGGTTTCCCTGGCCGGCGGTGGCCTTTATCACCTGGCCGACGAAAAAGCCCATCAAGCCCACCTTGCCGCCACGATACTCCTCCACCTTGGCGGGATTGGCTGTAAGAACCGCAAGTATCTCCGCCTCCAGAGCGCCGGCGTCGGAGACCTGCCTCATACCCTTGGCCTCGACGATCTGCTGCGGAGCCTCGCCCGACTCGACCATCAGCGCAAACACCTCTTTGGCCTGCTTGGAGGAGATGATGTCTTCTGCCACCAACTGCGCCAGTTCGGCGATGTGCTCAGGCTTAAACGGTGCAGCCGCAAGCTTCAAGCCGGCGGCGTTGAGGTGGGCCGCCACGTCGTTGAGTAGCAGGTTGGCGATGGGTTTGGCAAGCGCGGTTTTATCCGCGGCCGCCGCGTCGAAGAAGGTCGAAAGTTCGGCATCGGCCGCAAGGTTGCCGGCATCGCTCGCCGAAAGCCCGTAGGTCTCGATAAAACGCGTCTTCTTGGCCTCCGGCAGCTCGGGCAGACGCGCCCGCACGCTCTCGATGAACTCGTCGCTGAGATCGAAGGGTGCCAGATCGGGCTCCGGGAAGTAACGGTAGTCGTCGGCGGTTTCCTTCACACGCATCGAGGTGGTGCGCTTGGTGGCAGGCTCCCAGTGACGGGTCTCCTGGCGCACGATGCCGCCGCTTTCGAGCACCTCGGCCTGGCGGCAGATCTCATAGGCCAAGCCGTCGTGCAGGTTTTTAAAGCTGTTCATGTTCTTGAGCTCGGTCTTGGTACCGAACTCCTTGTCACCACGCCTGCGTAGCGAGATGTTGCCGTCGCACCTGAGCGAGCCCTCCTCCATCGAGCAGTCGCTGATGCCGAGGGTGAGGTAGATGGTGCGCAGCTTTTGCAGGAACAAGCGGGCTTCTTCGGGGGTGCGCAGGTCGGGCTCGGTTACCAGCTCGATGAGCGGCAGTCCGCAGCGGTTGAAGTCCACCAGCGAGTGACTGGCGCCGGTGATGCGGCCGTCCACACCACCCACGTGCACCAACTTGCCGGTGTCTTCCTCCATATGGATACGTGTGATGCCGATGCGGGCCTTGTAGCCGTTGCCGGCAGCCAGCACTTCGGTGCCGTCCCGCTGCTCACGCTCCTTGGCGGCCTCGCCCGTAACTTCCAGATCCAAATGCCCGTCCATACAAAAGGCGATCGGACCCTGGGTGGTCTGGAAGTTTTTAGTCATGTCCGCATAGACGTAGTTTTTGCGATAGAACATGCTGCGCTTTTTGATGTCGCAGTCGGTGGCCAGGCCGGCCAAGACAATACTCTCGATGGCCGCCTTGTTAGGCACCGGCAAGGCACCCGGCAAGCCGAGGCAGATCGGGCAGACCTGCGTATTAGGCTCGGCTCCGAACTCGATCGGGCAGGAGCAAAACATCTTGGTGTTGAGCGTGGTGAGCTCGGTGTGAACCTCGAGACCGATAACGGCCTCCCAGTCCTTCAGTACGGTTTGAAGGTCTTTCAAACTCATGACACACCGCCTTTCACCAGCGGAGCCAAACGCTCGATGTCATAGCAACTCTCAAGTGCGGCGGCAACGCGGATGATGTTGGCGTCCTTGAACTGCGGGCCTATGACCTGCACGCCTACCGGCATATTGCTTTGCGCGCCCAGCCCCACCGGCAGCGACAGGGCACCGTTACCGGCGATATTGGTGGGCACGGTGAAGATATCGGAGAGATACATCGCCGTCGGATCGGTGATCTCGCCGATCCTAAAGGCGGTGCGGGGGCTGGTGGGCGTGATGATCGCATCCACCAAGTCGAAGGCTTTGACGAAGTCCTGCGTGATCAGCGTACGTATCTGTTGCGCGGGATAATAGTATTTGTCGTACACACCGCTAGACAAAAGGTAGCTGCCCAGCATGATGCGACGGATGACCTCGGGCCCGAAGCCGTGTGCGCGGCTCAGTTCGTATTGCTCACCGAGATCGCGGGCGCCGGCCTCACGATAACCGTAACGGATACTGTCGAAGCGGCTTAAGTTCGAGAACGCCTCGCAGGGGCCGATGGCGTAATAGGCGTTGAGTGCGGCATCGGCATTGGACAGCTCGATCTCCACGATCTGCGCTCCGAGGGATTCGAGCTTGGCAACGGCCTCTTTGGTTGCATCCGCAACCTCCGCGGAAACGCCGTCCATCTCCAAAAACGAACCCACCACACCGATTCTACAACCCTTGACTCCCCCGTCCACGAAGTCGGAGAAGTTGGACTCGATGTCTTGGGATGTCGAATCCAACGGGTCGTAGCCGGTGATGGCATCGAGTGCCGCGGCCACATCGGCCACCGTCTTGCCGAAAGGGCCCACCTGGTCGAGCGACGAGCCGAAAGCCACCACACCGTAACGCGAAACCACGCCGTAACTGGGCTTCATACCGACGATGCCACAAAGACTCGCCGGCTGACGGATCGAGCCGCCGGTATCGGAGCCGAGCGTTACGATAGCCATACCCGCAGCCACCGCCGCCGCGCTACCGCCCGACGAACCACCCGGCACCCGCTCCAAATCCCAAGGATTGTGCGTGCAGCCGAAAAACGAGGTCTCGGTGGAGGAGCCGAAGGCAAACTCGTCCATATTGAGCTTGCCGAGCGGCAGAGCGCCCGCCTCAAGCGTCTTGGTCACGCAGGTTGCCGTGTAGGGCGAGACGAAGTCTTTGAGCATGCGCGAGGAGCAGGTCATATGGGTGTCGCGCTGATTCATGTTATCTTTGAAAGCGATGGGAACGCCGGCCAACTCGCCGATCTCGCGCGGTGTCTTGCCGGTGGCCAGCTGCCTGTCTACCGCATCAGCGGCATCGAGCGCCAAAGGCGCGGTGACTTCCAAAAACGCGTGTACCTGTCCATCGAGCTCCTCGATACTTGCAAGCGCCGCCTCGGCGACCTCGCGGGCGCTAAACTCCCTGGCCGCCAAGCCCGCCTGGATTCCCGCGACCGA
>DOMT01000087.1 GCA_003509825.1 Coriobacteriia bacterium | reverse complement strand
GGGCGTTGCCACTCGGGGTTGTTGTAGCGATCCTCATGCCCCTCGGAGGCGTCCACGATCGGAAAGTCGCCGATACCCGCGGCGGTGCCGCAGGTACGCGGCAGATAGCAGGAATAACCGGATGATCCGATGGCTCCGATGTTGGGAGTGCCGAGGCAGGCTCCGCCGAGGAAGGGCACCCACGACGAGATGTTACGGCCGGTACCGTGGTTGACGAAGATCGACTCACGACCGAAGCCCTTGTCGTCGAGGTTTTCCTTGATCCAATCACGGATGGTGGTAAGCGCCTCATCCCAGCTGATGCGTTCCCATTTGTTTTCGCCGCGTTTGCCCGCACGTTTGAGCGGGTATTTGGGACGCTCGGAATAATTTACGGCTTCGGGCAGGTCCAGGCAGCGCATGCAGAGCCTGCCGTTGGCGCACGGGTCGAGCGGGTCGCCCTCGACCTTCTCCAGCTTCCCGTCCTTGGTGTACATCAACACACCGCAGGAGTCGTGACAACCGGGCGCCGAATAGGTATAGGTGCGGGTGACGGTATACCCGTCTTCTTCCCATTGCCACTCACCTTCGTGATAGGCTTTTCGGTCGATCCCCTCCAAAAATTCCCGATAGTTGAACAGCATGGCAATCCTTTCTACTCTTCCTCTTCTCCAACTCGATAAAACTTCCCTATGAAACACAGATATTCATGCAAAATGAAAAACACCGTGATTCGAGACACGATAATGATTCGATCGTGTTTTTTCATGGGGTGATGATGCTTATTGGCGATTACGGTGTGGGATTGCAGCGCGAAGCAGCCGGCTTGCGGCTAAGGCGTGAAGTATTAAGCTGTATCGGGGTGATACCTATTCCTCTTCGGCCTCGGTCTCTTCCACCAGATCCATCAGTTCCTGCCGGGAGTGCACACCGGTCTTTTGGTAGATGCTGTAGATATGGGCCTTCGCCGTATGCGAGGAAATAATCAACTTCTTGGTGATGTATTCGGCGTTACGCCCCTTAGCCAACATCATCAGAACTTCCCCCTGACGCTCGGAAAGGTCGTACTTCTTTGCCACCGCCTCACATTTTTTATTGAAATATCGCGGTCGATCCGCGGGATCCTCATCCGGAACGTTGGTGTTTCCGGCCGCCGGCAACACATTTACACCCGCCTCGGCGACGACCACCAATATTGACTCCTCACCATCCTCCGTTTGCGCCTTCACCTCTTTGAAGCGCGACTGCACCGGATAGTTATCCTCCGTCATCACAAAAGAAGCGGACATGATGACCAGGAGCATGAAGACGATCACCGCCATGACTGTAATGGGCTGACCGAACTCCTCGACCATGTAATCGGAAAATCCGGCAAAACCGATCGCCATGCCGATCAATATGCCGAGAAAACAAACCATTCTACCGAAGCCGAACGATCTGATGGGAGACAAACGGCAGAGTAGGATGTGTTGACACATGGCCGAGATCGAACTACTCAGCGGAAACATCATCACAACCAGCAAAAAGATCGCCAAAACCACCTGTATCTCTTCGGGCACGAAGATCATCGGAAAGACGATGATAGCCGAGGCGGGCAAAAACCAACGCATGGTCACGGGCTCACCGATTTTGTTGCCGCGGATCGCATCGACGAAAAGAATCGTTCCCATCAACAACAACCCCAACTCGATGAACAGATAGGTGAAGGAAAAGGTCATCTGGGTCGAAAGAATACAACCCAGGGCAAAACCGAGCGCCAACCCGGCGGTTGCTGTAGCAGCGTAGGAATGCCAATTGACCTGCGAACGGAAATCCGAGGTTTTGGCCCTGATCGGCGATTGCTTGTCCAGACGAAACAGGGCCATCTGCACGGCATAAACAACCAGGGTGACGAGTGGAAGCACGATGAGCGAGTAGTGGTATATGGAGGGGTCGATTACCAAGACCAAGCCGCAGACCAATACGGCTACGGTGATGATACCCAAGACATAAGGTTTTATGTCACCTTTGAAAAATAGGACGATGTACTCGCCATACAGCACATACACCAAACCGAATCCGAAACCCGTTGCGGCGGCCAAAACCGAATACCAAACGAGCGTCAACCCCGGGACGGCAAAACCGAACGACCCGAAGAGCGTCATAACCGTCGCCACACCGAAGTGCAGTATGCGATGTCGGGAAAGAAAGTCGGAGAACAACCATGTGATCGACAGCGAGCAAGTGGCACCGGCCACCGAAGTCAGATGGACGAAAAGTGCCGAAGCCCCGAGGTCGTTGACGAACGGCATATAGGACGAGGTACCTATCAGCACGAACAGCCAGGCAAAGCAGGCCACGGCACCCACGGCGCCGAGCATGATCCTGGGACTGACCAACACCCAGCCGTCACTTTGATTCGCATAGTTCGGTTCGGTTGTGATGGATCGATCGGCTTGCTCTTCCCGCATTATTGAGACCCTCCGAAACCCGTAAAGGCGATTGTTGTCATTACCTCTGCCCGGTCCTCCCCTTTCGTCCCGTATGTCGCCCATTTTCGCACACAATCCGCACGAGTGAAAGAGGGTCACCGCATCCTTTAATCCGATTCTTGCATAAAATCGCAAAACCCCCGCCCGCATAAACATATAAGCACCGACGGCTGATGCCGCCACTGGAACTAATCCCAATATAGGACTTCACACCGCATGTCTTTTATCAGCCGCTCTTCGACAATGGATACATACCATAGCATCTTAATACGGGAGATCTATCGAAAGGAGAGGGATGGCTGATTACAAAGAGTATATGGATAAGCTGGACAAGAAAGCCTATCACGATGGCGAATGGCAATGGCAGGAGGGAGACTACACCGTCACTCGCACGACGCACTGGTCACCTCCCGGTTGTCACATGGGCTGCGGTGTGCTGCTCTACACGAAGGACAACAAGCTCGAAAAAGTCGAGGGCGATCCTTTGAATGCGGTGGCGAGCGGCAAGCTCTGCATGCGTTGCCTCAGCATGCCCGAAGCGGTGAACAACGACGATCGTCTCAAATACCCGCTCAAACGCGACGGCAAGCGTGGCGAAGACAAGTGGAAGCGCATCAGCTGGGACGAGGCCTATGACGAGATCGCCGAAAAAGTGTTGAAGATCAAAGAGGAGCACGGATCCGAATCCATCGTCGTCGTGCACGGTACCGGTCGCAACATCGGCTGGCAGGTTCCTTATTTCGCCTCGGCCTGCATGGAAACCCCGAACGTCTCCACCTTCGGCTTTACCGGATTCGCCTGTTATCTACCGCGCATGATCGGCACTTCGGCCAAGTACGGCGACATGATCATCGTCGATGCCTCGCAGGCCCATGCCGACCGCTACGCCAACCCCGAGTGGCAGGCTCCGGGCGTCATTCTCGTATGGGGTAACGAGCCCATCAAGTCCAACGCCGACGGATTTCTCGGTCACTGGCTCGTGCAGTGTGTGCAGATGGGTTCCAAGATCATCTCGGTCGATCCCCGTCTCACCTGGTGGGGAGCGCGCGCTGCATACTGGCTGCCCGTACGTCCCGGTACCGATGCCGTGGTGGCCATGGCGATGCTCAATGTCATCATCGCAGAAGAACTCTACGACAAGGAGTTCGTCGACATGTGGACCTACGGCTTCGAAGCCCTGTCCGAGCGCGTCGCCGACAAAACCCCCGAGTGGGCCGAACCGCTCTGTGGTGTGGACGCCGAGACCCTGCGCGGTGCCGCCCGCCTGATAGCCACTTCCTCGAGCTGCGCCTGTCAGTGGGGATTGGCCTTCGAGCAACAGATCGCCGCGCTCGGCGTAACCGAAGGCGTTGCCGACATCATGGCCATCACCGGCAATATCGATAACCCTGGCGGCAACGCCCTTTATCGCTGCGCNNNNCGATCCGGCCGTCTACGACCGCAAACTCATCTCCAAAGGTTCGGGCATCAATGAGTCCAACATCGTCTCCTGCGCCGACACCGACTCCATTTTAGCCGCCATCGAAACCGGCGAGCCCTACTCCATCCAAATGTTCTGGATCCAAAGCTCCAATGCTTTGGCCTGCGCGTCGATGGATCCGGCACGCACCCGAAACGCCCTGATGAAGGTGCCGTTCATCGTTGTGGCCGACCCCTTCATGACACCGACCGCCATGGCGGTTGCCGACATCGTATTGCCCGTAGCCATGAGCTGCGAGCGCAACTCATGCCGCACCTGGTGGACGCCGGTGCGCACCATGGTCAAGGTGACCGAGTACTACGAAGCACGCTCCGACGAACAGATCTGCCTCGATCTGGGCAAACGTATCAAGCCCGAATACTGGCCGTGGGAAACCGACAAGGACTGGGCCAATTGGTACCTCACCGATCAGCTCGCCCCCAACGGTACGCTTTACGAGCGCACCTGGGAGGAGACGGTTAAAAACCCCGGCAAGTACAGCGACAGCTGCTGCGGAACCGATTACTGGGACTGGGACGCCACCTATCACAAGTATGCCAAGGGTATGCTACGTCCCGACGGTCAACCCGGATTCAATACCCCCACCGGACGCATCGAGCTGTGGTCCTTCGGCTACGACCACTGGGGAGTGGATCCGCTTCCTTACCACATCGAGCCACCGGAGAGCCCGCTTTCCACGCCCGAAACCTACAAGGAGTTTCCGATCATCTTATCGGGTGGCGGTCGTTCCTTCGAGTTTTTCCATTCCGAGCATCGCCAGCTACCCACCATGCGTGAGTTCCATCCCGATCCGCTGATCATGCTCAGTCCCGAGGATTGTGACAAACACGGCTTCCGCGACGGCGATTGGATCTGGGTCGAAAACAGTCGCGGTGCGCGCTTCAAGCAGAAGGTCAAACGCACCATCGAAGTGACCCCGGGTCGCGTACACGCCGAACACGGTTGGTGGTTCCCCGAGCAGGAAGGTGCCGAGCCTAACTTCTACGGCACCTACGACTCCAATCTCAACAACATGACCGAAGCCTTCCGCGTAGGACAGGGCGGCATAGGCACCGCCATCAAGAGCATGCTCTGCAAACTCTATCCGTATGTCGAGGGTGACGAGTTGCCGCATGAGGTCATCGACAAAAAAGGCAACTTCGCACAGGCCGAACCCGGAAAACCCTACAAGATGATCGAAGAGCCGGTTGTAACCGTTATCAATTAGCAGGAGGCAGATATGAAAGGTATTCTTATCAACTACGAGTATTGCACGGGCTGCCACTCCTGTGAGGTGGCCTGCCGCAACGAACTCGGTCTTTCGGCCG
>DOMT01000119.1:4662-9029 GCA_003509825.1 Coriobacteriia bacterium | reverse complement strand
CCGGGACCGCCCATGCCCATGCCGGAAGACACACTCACCGATCCGTTGGCGGATACCGTGGCCACCGGCTCGCTGAGGGTAAAGCTGATCGCATCCGCATCGTTTATCCGCAGCACGTAATCGGCTCCCTGCTCCAGCTCGGGTGCACTGTAATTGAGCGTGGCGAAGCTTTTGCCGACCGCGTACGAGAATATCTCGGTTCCGCCTGTATCGACGAGGCTGAGCCTGGTTCCCGCCCCGTAGGATTGTCCGAGCGAGAAAAGGATGGACGGTTGTGTGGATGAGCTGCCGTAATTTTGCTCCATACCGCCCGCACTGGTGGCGAGCAGGGTTCCTCCGGTGATGGAGGCGCTCGTCTGCGCGTCGAAGGCGCCGTTGCCCTGCCTGGTGGGACCTTCGACGATTATCTCTCCACCGCTTTGGATGATACTGCCGTTGGTATCCAAGCCGTCACCCTCGGAGTCGATGAAGAGTGTGCCGCCGGAGATCTCGAGCAGATAATCCGTGCTCACGTCGCCTGCGGCGTTTACCGCGTCATCGCTTGAGGTGATACTGTGATCGCCTCCCATGATGTATATCTGTACGGCCTCCAAGCCCTCGCCACATCCGGAGACATTCAGCTCACCCGCGGTCAAACGCAGCACGGTCTCGGCGTGCACGGCGTCGCCCACCGAGGATATCTCGATGTTACCGCCATCGATGCAGACGAATCCGCGGGTCTCGGGTTCATCGGTGTTGGTAGAGGTGATTGCGTCGTCACCGGCCATGAGACTGAACTGCCCATCGGCGATCTTCACGCAATCCTGCCCTTTTATCGTATCGTTGGCGGCGTCCACCTCGAAGTTACCTCCGCAGATCACCAGCTCGTCATTGGAGACGATGGCATCGGTGTTGGCGGAGTTCACCGTCATGCTGCCACTGCCGTTGATGGTAAGGTCGTCATGGGAAAACAGCGTGGCATCGCGGTCGGCGCTCTCGGCGGTGGAATCGAGATCGGTGCGCCCGGAGCCGTCGTCGAGTTCGTTTTTCGAACCCTCGGCCAGAGTCACGAAGACCTTGTCGGCATTGGCGACGAGAAAAGCGGGCCCGCCGCTGTTCTCGATGTTCACACCGTCGAAGACCACTTGGACCTTGGCATCATCCGCCGCATCGACCGCAAGTGTGGTTTCGTTCAGGAATCCCCGTACGATATAGGTGCCCTCCTGCGACAAGGTGATCATATCGTCGCGGGCAGCGACTCCCACACCGGCCGGATCNNGATCACTCACACCCTCGACACTCGCGGAGTTCCCGCTCAAAGTCACCACGGTCGCGGAATCCTCATCGTAGGAGGCGTCCTTGTCGCGGTCGGTGTACTCGAAGTCATAGGTGCCCGAATCGACGGCATTCGTCCTATCCGGCGTCGTGGACGTGCCACTGCCCATGGCGCTTTGGGTTTGCGACCCTGTGCCGCCGCAAGCGGAAAGCATCAGCGCAACCGCCAGTATCAATACGGTGAGAAGGATGCCCCCGGTCGCCGTCCGTCGNNCCGTCGCCGCCCCCTTGCTTCGATGGCGCAAACCTCCATGGATCCATCCCCCTCCCTGCTTGTGTAAGCTGATGCCGCGGTTACAACGTTTGTCTTGTTTTGCATTACAGCTCTCCCGTGTTCGTCGTTACGCGGCCCAGTGCGATCTCCAGATTGCCGTTGCGGGTGCGTAGGTCATCGATGAATGTCTTTTGCCGGGCGCTCGCCTTTAAAACCACCTCATAGGTGAGCTTGAACAGGCTGCCCATGTTGGTGGTTTTTACGCTCACCAACTTGTGTTTAACGGTATGTTCCTCCAACACCGAGGCGAATATTTCGTCGTAATCGAGTGTCTCGGGGATGGTGATCTTAAGCAAACGTATACCGTCGCTCGGCTCGCCGAACGGTATGACGGCATAAAACATGGTCGCCGCCCCGACGATCACCGTAAACACCGCCGCAATGGCTAAAAATCCCATGCCGGTTGCCAGCCCGATGGCCATGGAGAAGAAGACGGCGGCGATATCTTTGGCCGATCCGGGAATGGAGCGAAAACGAACCAGGGCAAAGGCTCCCATGACGGCAAGCCCGGCGCCGAGATTACCGTTGACCAGCGTGATCACCAGCTGCACCACAACCGGCAACAATGCCAGCGTCACCACGAAGCCCTTGTTGTGGGAGTTGCGAAACATATAGATGGCAGCTGCCGCCGCGCCGAGGATCAAAGAGACCGCGGAGCACAACAAAAAGGAGGTGATCGGTATGTCCGCGACACCCTCTGTCGTCGTGAGCACCGAAGCGAATACGTCGTTGAGATTCATCGGAAGCCTTTCGTTTTCGTCGTGTTTTTATTGCACGTGTCTCCCTGCCGACAGCGTCTGCCCAAAAAAGTAAACGTGGTTGACAGAAAGATACGTTTAAAGTTCCACCTCGTTTTCCAAAGCCATGTAGGCCCTGCCGACCTTGGAAAAACTTTGCGGATAGATGTCGAGTTTAGCCATGACCTTTGAAAGCCCGAGCGGCATGGAGCCCGAGCACTTGATCTCCATAAGACAGCTGCCCTGCGGCAGAAGCGGTCGATCCTCATACGTGGGTTCACTTTGTGAACCGATCTGCGCGTCCTCGAATGCCTCACCGGTCATCACCCAGGATCCCGGGCGGTATTTGATCGCACAATCCACAGTGAGCCTGAGCGCGGCTCCACCTTCATGATAGGTGTAGGCGCAACGCTCGTAGCTGAGCCGGATTGCAGGTTTGGGTCGGTCGTAGCGCTCAAGCGTCCAAAGCATCTCGTTGAGGATCTGACAATTGAGTGTTTTCTCGGCCGTGTTGGCCCTGAAGGGCGAAGTAGGCATGATGCCCGACTCCACGAAATGCCGGGCTTCCTGCATCGTCATACACACGCGACGCTTATATACGGTGCCCACAAGCTTTTTCTTGTTCTCCAGATACACCGGCTGTTGGTCGCTGAACAGGTTGCCGTAGGCGCGGATACGCAACTTCTCCTTAAAATCGGGTTTTTCTACACTGCGCCTGATGAGCAACCTGTCAGCAGTATCGAGATACAGGCTGGTGATAAGGGTCGATCCGCGGTCATCGATTTGTAGCCCCGCCCCTAAAGCCGCAACCAGGCTCTGCCATTTTTCGCCACCAAGCAGGTATTTCTTCTCTTTTCTTTTAAAAACCTGAGGAGAGGAAGTTGCCACTTGCGCGATTTTTGCCTGTTGCTCGGTCATGTTGGAACCTTTCTTTCGGTGCTCTCAGAGGACTTACCTTCGATTTGACGCGAAGACCATGTGCCAAACCTGTTGATGGGAAAAGATTAGCCCCGAAGGCTTAAAAGTTGCTGAAAGGAAGCGGCTCCACATTCAGGAAGTTTTCAGCTCAACGGGGCACAATGCTCTCGTACCCGAAAGTCCTTTCCCCGGTGTCGGGTTCGGCGAGGATGCTTGTCCCGGCGAAATCGTCGCAAGACAAAACCCGACACCCCGAGGACTACTTCCATGAAAACAATAAGACCATTGGAGGATACACACATGCACAACTCCGGCAATATCATCGACGTATCAGGCGCTGCGGTGAGGGTGAGCGACACTTTGACCAGGCGTGGGTTCGTTGCCGGCGGACTGACGCTGGCCTCCATGCTTACACTCTCAGCCTGCAGCGGCAACCTCATCGGTGGGGTTTCCGCCGCCGATGAGGCCGATGTGGTCTCCGGGGTGGGCGAAGAAGGCTCGCTGGACTACGTATCGCAGATCGACAAGATGAAAATCATGAGCGTGGCGATCATGGCCGACCCGGACACCTGGCAGTCCATGCTGGACAACGCCACCGCCGAGGAATACATCCCGGCAACCATCACCATCAACAACAGACGGGTGGAAAACGCCGCCATCCGCCCGAAGGGCAACTCCAGCCTCTCCTCCATCGCACGCGACTCTTCCACCGATCGCTACAGCTTCAAGGTCAAGTTCGACGAATACGTCGATGGGCAGACCTGGCTCGGCTTAGATAAGTTGGTGCTCAACGGTAACTGGTCTGACGCCAGCTCCATGAAGGAGTACCTCAGTTACGACATACTCGAACTCGCGGGGGTGGCCACGCCACTCTTTGCCTACGCATCCATTACGGTCAACGGTGAGCCCTGGGGCTTTTACCTGTTGGTGGAGGTATTGGACAAGGCCTATCGAGTGAGAACGCAAAATGGCATCGGCGAGATGTACAAGCCCGAAAGCATGGAGATCGGCGGTAACGGAGCGGGGAACTTCGGTGGCGATATGTCCGACGGCGGAGGGTTTACCATGCCCGAGGGCATAACGGCACCCGAGGGGTTTATCCTGCCGGAAGATGGAACCGCACC
>DOMT01000119.1:0-4600 GCA_003509825.1 Coriobacteriia bacterium | reverse complement strand
GATACCCGAGACGGCACCGGATTTCCGTCGCGCAGCGGCGGCATGGGTGGCATGGGCGCGGCCGACGGGGTCTCACTGGTCTATATCGATGACGAGCAGTCCAGCTACTCGGCGATCTTCGACAACGCCGAAACCAATACCAACAAGTCCGACCACGCACGGGTCATCGAGGCCATCAAAAATCTGAACGCCGGCACCGAACTGGAGCGTTATGTCGATGTCGATGCCTGTTTACGTTACTTCGCAGCCCACAACGTGGTGATAAACCTGGACAGCTATTCCGGATCGATGGGGCACAACTACTACCTTTACGAAAACGACGGGCAGATCGCCATCCTGCCCTGGGACTACAACATGAGCTTCGGAGGGTTTCAGGCTTCGAACGCAAGCGACGTGGTCAACTTCCCGCTCGACACCCCAGTATCGGGTACCACCATGGATCAACGTCCTCTGATCGCCAAACTCTTCGAGGTGCCGGACTACCTCGATAGCTACCATACTTACGTACGCAATGTCATGGACGGATATTTCGTGGACGGCCTGTTCGAAGCCAAGGTGGATGAGATCGATACCCTGATCGGCGCAAGCGTCGCAGAGGATCCCTCTGCGTTTTATGCCGCCGAAGAGTACCGGGCGGCTGTTCTCGAACTCAAAAAACTCGGCGACCTGCGTGCACAAAGCGTAACCGGCCAGCTCAACGGATCGATTCCGACAACGACCAAAGCCCAGCAGGCCGACGACAGCGCCCTCATCGACGCCTCGTCACTCAACCTACAGACGCTGGGAAGCTCGAACATGGGTAGCGGCGGAGGCGGCATGGGTGGCGGCAACATCGGAGATGGCGGTTTCGCCGGGCGCGGCGGTCAAAGACCCGAAAGTGCCGTACAATGAGGTTTTACCGACAGCGGTCGAGCAGCAAAGGACGACTCCCATGAACATCCTGCTGGTGGAAGATCAACATCGTCTCGCCGATGCCCTGGCGGCCATCCTCATGGAAGCGGGTTATCATGTGGATACGGTCGGAGACGGACAGAGTGGCCTCGATTACGCCTTGAGCGCCGGTGTTACCGGTTGTGACTACGACGCCATCGTCTTGGATGTTATGTTGCCCAAGATGGACGGTATCACCGTAGCCCGCGAGCTGCGCAAGGCGGGACACTCCGTGCCCATCATCATGCTCACCGCCAAGGGCGAGGATATGGACAAGATTCTCGGCCTGGAATTCGGCGCCGACGATTATATGACCAAGCCCTTCNNCCGAGGAACTGTTGGCCCGTCTGCGCGCCATGACCCGCCGCAGCGGCCCGGTGCATGTGGAAAATATCGAGCTCGGCAACCTATCCCTCGATCTCAAAAGCGGGTTTCTCCACAATGCGAAGAGTAGCAAGGATCTCAAAGTGCACCTCTCGCAACGTGAGTTCGACCTCTGCCGGATGTTGATGTCCAACCCCTCACAGGTCTTTACCAAAACCAACCTGCTTTCCCGCGTGTGGGGCATGGATAGCGATGCCGACGAAAACAGCGTCGAGGCCTACATCTCGTTCCTGCGCAAAAAGCTCAGCTACCTGCAAAGCGACGTTGCCATCACCACCATCCGCGGCATGGGTTATCGCTTGGAAGTCGAAGCACCGGCGATGGTGGGAGCCTGAGATGCTGGCAAGACTGCGCCGGCGCTTCATCCTCATCACCTTGAGCCTGATCGGCTTGGTGTTGCTGATCGTTTTGGCACTCAGCCTGATATCGGGCTACCAAGCCTCGCTTAACCGCATCGATGGAGCCTTGTTGAATTCCCTGAATAGGGGCACCGCCGACAACCAGCTTCCCTGGATAGGCGGAGGTGGGGGCGGTACGGGCCCGTGGAACAACGATTCGGAGCTCGGCGGTACACCCGGCGAAACCGGAGCGGCAAATCCCGCCATGACACCACCCACAGGCTCTCCGCTCAATCAGAACACGCCGATGAACGGGCCCTCCCCGAGCGGTGAGTTGTTCGTGCCCGTCTACGTAGCGAGCATCGAAACTTCGAACTATGAAATCATCAGTGACAACAGTGGCTTCGTCAATATCGACGGTTCACTGCTCAGTCAGGCACTCGACACCGTTGCGGAGAAACTGACGGCTTCGGGCGCGGGGGCAGGCACCACCATCGATGGGCACATGCTCGATCTCAAACTGATGTACCGTGCCGAAGTCGGCACGGACGGAAGCTTACGGATGGCCCTGGCCGACACTTCATCGGTGATCACCGACTCACTGCAACGACTTGCCGTCTCGGCCCTGATCTGGCTCGGCGCGATGCTGGTTTTCTTCTTCATCAGTCTGCTGCTTTCCAAGATCGCACTACGCCCGGTGACTGAAGCGTGGGAGAAACAACGGCAGTTCGTCGCCGATGCCTCGCACGAACTCAAGACCCCCCTCACCGTGATACTCGCCAACAACAGCCTGATCAAGGCGCATCCCGATAAAACGATCCGTGAACAGATGCACTGGCTGGAAAACACCGAACTCGAAGCACAGCGCATGGACGACCTGGTACGCAATCTGTTGCTACTGGCCCAAACCGATGAGGAGGAGCGCAGCATTTTGAAAGGCAGCACCACGCCCGTCGATCTTTCCGCTTTGGTCGAGCAAAACCTGCTCCAGTTCGAGACGGTATTGTTCGAGCGTGGCATCGAGCTGAGCTCGGAAATCGCTGACGGCGTGGTGGTAACGGGGCGCGACGACCAGCTGAGCCGCTTGGTCTACATATTGTTGGACAACGCCAGCAAATACGCTTCAGCCACTCNNAACGGTGACCCGGTCATGGATGGAGATCCCGACGCGTTACCGGCCACCACCACTGCGCCGACGCAAGTCAACCCCGCCACGGTGCAAGTCTCGCTACAGTCGCCGGTCGGCCTTGCCGGTGGCGGTAAATCCGGCAAGCACGGAGCCGTCCTCACCGTAACCAACAGCGGGGAGCCGATCGATCCTGCAGCACTCCCCCACCTCTTCGACCGCTTTTACCGCGGCGATCAGGCACACAGCGCCACCGAAGGCTCCGGGCTGGGACTCAGCCTGGCACAGTCCATCGTCAACAGCCACAAAGGCGAGATCACCGTGCAAAGCGACGCGGAGTACGGAACGATCTTCACCGTGCTCCTGCCATAGGACGCGATTTAAAACCGGGCACGCCCACCGGATCGGGTGACACGGCCCGAGGCCGTTTGTCACATATGCATGATATCGGTTATTGCAGGCATTGCTCTCAAGCGTCCACCCGCTACGACAAAAAGCGTCCCAGCAGCCCATAGCCGGGGTCAACGAGCAATCCGGCGCTCTTCGCCTCATTTTCGGTCAAACGCTGCCCATCGTTTACCGCGATGCCCGGACCCGCCATCACAAACGGCACGGGATCCTCGGAGTGGCGCTTGGTCATTACGGGGGTCGGATGGTCGGGCAGCGCCAGTATGCGCAAGGGTCGCGTCTCACCGTAAGCCACCAGACGGCTGATGATCTCGCGGTCGATGGCTTCTACGGCCAGACGCTTGCCCTCGATGTTGCCGTCGTGCCCCTCGGCATCGGGGGCTTCCACGTGAATGAAGGCGACCTCGTTTTCCTCGAGCATTTTGATCGCGCCTTCGGCCTGGGCGACATAGTCGTTGTTGGGGCCGTCGGTTACGCCGTCGAAGGTGTAGCGCTTGATACCGGCGAGCTGGGCGATGCCGTTGAGCAGATCGACTCCGGAGTTCACCGCGGCCTGCTTACCGTAGGTCGCCTTGAAGTCGGCCATGCCGTCGGGGCGCTTGCCTGGCCAAAAGGCGAAGACATCCGTTGCGGGGAGCTTACCCTGCTCTTTGCGGCGCGCGTTAACCGGCGAAGTTTCGAGTACGGCTTTGGCCCGAGCCTCGAAATCCATAATCAGCTGCGCGGCCGGCCCTTGGGGACGATGCTCGGCAACGGGCATATCGGTGAAGTTGTGGGCGGCCTCGAAGGTCGTTTCCATGAGTTCGGGATGCCCGGTAACCACCAGGTAGAGGCGAAAACCGGTGCCCTTGTATAGCTTGAAACGCTCATCATCGAGCGCGGAGATGAGTTCATCGGCAATCGCATGGGCATCCTCGTTTGAGATGTTGTCCGTCGAGTACGAGTTCATGATACCCTCGGGCGTCACGTTGGTCAGATTCACCCGCATGGCGATCTGCCTGTCCTCGAGATCCACACCCAAGGCCGCCAGCTCCAACGCGCCACGTCCGATAGGATAATCCACCGGGTTATAACCCATGATCGAGGTGCAGGCGACATTTGAAGACGGCTCCATGCCCGGGGGTACATTCATCGCCAACCCGACCGTACCCGCATGGGCCAAGGTATCGAGATTGGGGGTATCGGCGGCCTCCAGGGTGGTGAGCCCGCTGTAGACCTCCAGCGGATCGCCCGAGGCTCCGTCGAGTATTACGATCGCATAACGCATATCACTGCTCATGGCTGTTTTCCTTTTCGTTCGTTTGTTGCACGGGGCTCTCGGCGCCCTCTTTATTCGTCTCGGCGTTTTTATCGGAGGTTACTTCGTCCTCGCCGCCTTTATCATCTTCATCGGAAGCTTTTTCTTTTTTCAAAA
>DOMT01000074.1:4228-4419 GCA_003509825.1 Coriobacteriia bacterium | reverse complement strand
TGGGCGACCTGGTAGGTTTGCTCACGGTGCTCAAGGGCCTGCCGCTGGCGTATAACAAAGACCTGCAAGAGGATAAAGAAGGCGCGTTTGACGCCATCGACACCCTGCGGGCGAGCCTTTCGGCCGTGAGCGGCATGGTTGCCACGATGCGCGTAAACGCTGAGGTCATGTACAAGGGAGCCCAAGGCGGC
>DOMT01000074.1:0-4183 GCA_003509825.1 Coriobacteriia bacterium | reverse complement strand
GGTGCTTCTGGCCGAGAAGCAAGGCAAGTCGCTCGACGAGCTCACAGCCGAAGAGCTGGCGGCGGCCTCCGAGGTATTTGCCGCCGACACCGCCGCCGCGATGCAAGCACTCAAAATCGAGACGGTGGTAGCGCAACGCCAAAGCGAAGGCGGCACGGCGCCCGAGCAGGTTAAGCGGCAGCTGAGTCTGGCCGAGCAGAGGCTGGCGGAGGATCGGGACGCACTGCGGTACTAAACGGGCCGGAGCAATCTCTAAGTTCCGGCAAAAAAGTGTGACTCGAGAACACAAATGTATCGGAGAAAGTGTCAACAGGTTTACCGGATCCTTAAAACACCTGCTAATGAGGGATTAATGGTAGAATACCCGAATGGCTGGCTCTGAGGACAAATCTAAAACATTTCTGCTGATTCGGGTGATGATCAGGGCATTTTACTTTTTGGTGCATGCCTTTGTTTCCACGAAGCGAAGAATCGTGTTTCTTTCCAGGCAAAGTGATGAGCCCTGTTTGGATTTTGTGCTGCTCAGGGATAATCTGATAAACAGGATGCCTGACTGGGAGATCGTAGAGTCCTGTCATAAGAAGCAAAGTGTTAAAACGGTGGTGCGGGATGTGTTTTATGTGGCCACGTCGCGCGTGTGCATTCTGGACGGATACAGCCCCGCCGTATCGATTCCAAAAGTCGATCCCAAGTTGGTTGTCATACAGCTTTGGCACGCTTTCGGGGCGATAAAGAAATTCGGTTGGCAGACGGTCGGGACGAAGTCGGGCCGCTCAACCACGATGGCAGAGGGCTTTGCCATGCACAAGAACTACACGGCCATCATCGCCTCGGGCACAGGCTGCGTTTCCGCCTATACCGAGGCCTTCAGATGTTCCGAAGACCTGATAAAGGTTTTGGGGCTGCCGACGGTGGATTATCTGGCGAGTGTAGGCGAAAATTCCGAGCGTCTGAAAAGGCATGAGGTGATCATCGGGGAAAACCCCATTCTCGCATCGGGAAAAATAAATGTGCTCTATGCACCGACCTTTCGCTCCGATGAGGAGGCCTATATCGGCGGGGGAGATGTGGAGCTTTTCGCCGAGCGGCTGGCAGAGGTGCTTCCGGGCGAGAAGTGCAACCTTATCGTCAATACCCACCCGTTTGAGCGGAAAACGCCTCAAGGGCCCCTCGGTGACAGCTCCCTGCTGTTCATACCCGATACGAGCAGCATCGACCTGCTTGAGCTGGCGGAATACGTGGTCACCGACTACTCCTCCATAGCGTTTGAAGCGGCATCACTGGGAAAGAAGGTTATCTTCTACGTTCCCGATATCGAGAGCTACCGTGAGGTACCCGGGCTTAACATAGACCCGGAGGCTCTTTTTCCGGAGGTGACCTTCAGGCATGCCGAGGGTGTGTCCGCATTCCTGCTTGGGGACGGCGAGGGTGGTGAGGTGGGCGGCGCACCCGGCGCATTCGCAAATAGCTTCAGCTCGTTTTGCAACTCGTATCTCATCGGCAAGCAACAAGACGCCACTCGTCGCATCGGAAGCTACATAGAGTCTTGTCTGACCGGAAACCGGGCGTGAGCCGGCAAGCAAGCTTCGGACGGGTTTGGCCGAAAGGTATACCGCAAATACACGAATATATGCCGCAAAGTGTCAGCTCAAGACATCGAATTCGGTAAAATATCCGTCCGATAAGTCCTGACAAGCTCGGAATACCCTACAAATTCAGCGATTAATGGTAGAATACTCGAACAGCTTTATCTGAATACAAACACTTGATGACGCAGCCAGGGAAGGCTAATGGCACGTTTTAAGGAAAATGAAGAGGTGGGGACCGAGAGCGGTGCCGGGCAGCCTGAGGGTGACGGGCACGCTTATGTTTCTGCGTCGTCGCGCGCTTCGAGGGGCTCTCGCTCGGGGGGAAGCCGCTTCAACAATCAGCGTCCGAACAAAGAAAATCAAGAAGACGACAAGAAGCGCCTGCTCAAGCGCGTTGCCATTATTGTCGGCATTGCCCTATTGGTGGTGATTATCATTATTGCAACGGTGCTGGGATTCTTTTTGCGGGGAATCGACAAAGAGCTTGCGATGGATGAGCTCGAAGCTCAGGATCTCAAGCAGGAGCTCGTTGAGCCCGTAACGCCCGAGCAGCCGTATTATGTGCTGATGTTGGGTTCGGACTCGCGCAATCCCAACAACAGCGGGGCGGGACGCTCCGATACCATGATCCTTATGCGGGTGGACCCCGAAACCAAAAAGGCCGCGATGGTCTCGATACCACGCGATACGCAGATTCAACTTCAGGGCTACGGAACCCAAAAAATCAATGCTGCGTTTGCCTACGGCGGACCGGCCGGTTCGGTGCGGGTGGTGTCGAGCCTGTTTGACGTGCAGATCGCCCACTACGTGGAGATCGACTTCGACGGGCTTACGAGCCTGGTAGATACGCTCGGCGGTGTAGAGGTAAACGTGCCGGTGGATATCGAGTACGACGGTGTATATCTCTCGGCTGGCAAGCAGGTGCTGAGCGGTGCGCAGGCGCTCACCATGGCCCGCAGCCGCAACTTCCCCGACGGTGACTTTACCAGGGTAAAACACCAGCGGATTCTCGTTACGGCGATCGCCAAAGCGGTGTTATCAGCCGACAAGCTAGCGCTACCGGGCCTGGCAACCGAGCTGGCCAAATGTGTAAGTTCGGACGTGACGGCGCTCGAGGCCATCAACATGCTGATGAAGCTGCAAGGCATGGATACCGGCAGTGACTTTACCATGACAACGCTACCGTCGCACTCGGACAACCAGGGCGGAGTGTCCTACGTGGTGATAGAGGAAGAAGCGTTTGCAGCGATGAGGGAGAAGTTCAAGGCGGGGCAGGCTTTGGAGTAGGGGTGCGCGTTCGCGCAAAGGGTGGAGCGCGCTCACGACCGAGAGGACGGTCGTTTTCAGGGGGAGGGGCAAAAAAGATAGGGGTCAAGTGAGTGAAGGCTAGGAAGGGACCACTTGTTTACTGCGTTGGTAACAATACTGAGAGATAACTGGGAATGGCGCAAGCAAATCGGCCGCCTCGCGATTTTTGATTTGATTAAAAAATCGCGAGGTGCTGTACTGAGCTGGGTTTGGCTATTGCTTAAGCCTGGAATAATGGTTTTCGTATTTTGGTTTGCGCTGTCCATTGGTCTGCGTATCGGAGACGATATGAACCCCCCGTTTTTTCTCTGGCTGGTTTGCGGGCTTTTGCCTTGGTTTTATATGCAGGAAATGCTTTCAGGAGGTTCCGATGTCTTCCACCGCTATTCATATCTGGTCAACAAGATAAAGTTTCCCCTCAGCGGCATTCCGACTTTATTTAATATTTCCAATATGTTTGTGAACATTACTTTGATTCTTGTATTGTTGGGTATTTACTTTGCCCATGGCATGCCACTTGATTCTTACTTGCTTCAGGTACCGCTGATTCTGATCGTCATGTTTATTTTTTTCAACATATATGCAACTCTGACTTCCTTGCTGAGCGGTTTGAGTAAAGATTTTGCCAATCTTGTTAAAGCGTTCATGACGCCTTTATTTTGGGTTTCGGGTATATTTTTCGATGTTTCAAAAGTCAATATCGAGTGGATTCAGACGGTCTTGCTTTTCAACCCTGTTACTTCATTTGTCACTGCGTTTCGGGATGCCTTCTATTACAAAACCTGGGTGTGGGAAAACCCGTCGATGCTCGGAGCTGTTGGAATTGTGTTTCTGGTGACCTTTGTTGTGATGCTTATACTGTATTGGCGCCTACATGAGGAGGTGCCCGATGCCCTTTGATAGAAAAAAGAACGGCCGCCATTTTAAAGCTTCGGAGTCCACTTCGGTTCACTCCACGGAAAACGAACTGCAGGGCAGCGACGGCTACAAGCCGCTCGAGTCAAAAACAGCTACGTATAAGGCGCCTAGGACAAAGCCCCCGGCAATAAAAGCCCCTGTCTCTGAAAAAGTGGCTTCAGACCCAGTCTCTGAAAGAGCTTCAACATCGAAGCAGGGTTTTGCTGCTCCGGAAGGTGCCAAGTTTGTCGCCGACACAATCGCCGGGCAAGATCATAGCGCAGATAGACAGGCTTCAAAAAACAAAGTGCCGAAAAACACAGTGGAGGTAAGCTCTGTAAATGTTAGTGGGTTGAAGGAAGCCGGTGTGTTTTCTTCTTCCGCAAAAC
>DOMT01000125.1 GCA_003509825.1 Coriobacteriia bacterium | reverse complement strand
CAAGCCGTCTCCCACTGCGTCATTTCGGTCGGGTCGGGCATCAATGAGGTGTTGAGGTCAAAGTCGGTTTGCCAGTTGTGGGTAAAGCCGAACTTCGCCGCGGTGGCGCAGAGCTTCGCGGCACCCAGCTGGTCGGCGACCTGTGCAAACACGGTGTTCGAGGAGAGTGCGAAGCCGTTGAGCAGCGATACCGTGCCATGCCCGTAGCCGCCGTAGTTGGTGATCTCGCCGGGGTCGCCCTTGATGTTTTGGCCGATGAAGATCGACGAGGGCGAATCGTACGTCTTGCCCAGGTCGGTGGTGGCGTTTTCGAGTGCTGCGGTGAGCGTTACGGTTTTAAAGGTGGAGCCGGGCGCGTACAAACCCTGGGTGGCCCGGTTGTAGAGCTCCGATCCCGCGCCCGCGCCCGTATCGGCGGTGGACTCGAGCATCTTCTGAATGTTGTTGTTGTCGAAGGTCGGCGCCGAGGCCATGGCCAATACGGCACCGGTCTTTGCATCCAAAACCACGGCCCCGCCCACCTGGCCGGCGAGTGCCGCCTCGGCGGCTGCCTGGATCTGTGCGTTGATGGTCAGGTGTACGTCGTTGCCCGGCGTCTCCTTGTTTGCCAGCGCATCGAGTGCGCTGCTCCAGGAGCTGAAGTCCTCGCGTCCGGCCAGCGTGTCGGCATAAAAGCCCTCGATGCCCGATGATCCGTAGATGGGCGAGGCGTAACCGATGACGTGCGAGGCCAGTGAGCCCTCGGGGTATACGCGTGCCCAACGCCCGTCCGCATCCGTCTCACTGCGGGCCAAAACCACGCCGTCGGCGGTGACGATGGCACCCTTTTGGGTGTTGATGGTGCGCTCCAGCGTATGGTTGTTGTTGGGGCGCTGCTGCATGGCCTCGGCATTGATGACCATGTGCCAGGTGAGATTGGCGATGAGCAGGGCGAACAAGACGGCAAAGCCGGTGATGAGCAGTGTGAGGCGGCGCCCGAGGGTCACGCGACCCAAAACGCCACCCTCGAAGGTGGCAACGCCCTGAATCTCCTGCTCCTGGCCGGTGCCGCTGTCACCCGCTTTGAGTAGCAGCCCGACGATGATGAAGCCGGACAGAAGCGAGGAGCCGCCCTGGCTCATGAAGGGTAGGGTCACACCCGTGAGGGGTATGAGTTTGGTGTCACCGCCGACGATGATAAAGGCCTGCAGCGCGATCGCCGCCGTCAGACCCACGGCGCAAAAGGCATCCACGTCGGTTTTGGCCCGGGCGGCGGTGGTAAAACCGCGCACCGCAAGCAGCAGGTACAAGATCAATACACCCGCCGCACCGAGCAACCCCATCTCCTCGGCGATAGCCACGAAAATGAAGTCCTTCTCGACCACGGGGATGAGATCGGGCATACCCTTACCGATGCCCGAACCGGCCAATCCACCGTCTGCCAGCGAATACAGCGCCTGTATCAGCTGGTAGCCGGTGTCCGGAAACGAGAAGGGGTCGAGCCAGATATCCACACGTTGATGCACGTGCGAGAACAAAAAGAATGCAGCCGTACCACCCACCACCGCCAACAGGGCACCGACGACCACATAGATTTTGCGACCGGTTGCGGCATACACCATGATGAGAAAGAAGCCGAAGAACAGCAGTGCCGAGCCGAGGTCGCGCTCAAAGACCACGATCACCAAACTGATGACCCACATCAACAAAAGCGGCATCAGGGTGCGAAAATCGGGGATGGTAAAGCGCCCCACCTGCCTGCCGCCCACCGAGAGCATCTCGCGGTTATCCGCCAGATAGCCGGCTAAAAACAGCACGATCAAGATCTTGGCGATCTCACCTGGCTGGAAGGAGAACCCTGCAAAGGTGATCCAGAGCTTGGAACCGTATTCCTCGGTGCCGATGAAGATCGGTAGTAGCAGCAAAACGATGCCGAGCAGCATCAACGAATATTTGTAGGAGGCCAGTCTTTGGATGGAGGGCACGATGATCAGCGTGAACACCATGGCTGCGATGCTCACAAACAGCCACAGCACCTGGCGCGTTGCCAGTTCGGGTGCCAGACGCATGACGAAGGCGATGCCGATGCCGCTGAGCACGAAGACGATGGGCAGCACCGCCGGGTCGGCGTTGGGGGCAAACCTGCGCACGGCGATGTGCGAGAGGATGAAGGCCACGAACAGTCCGATGNNAGGATGAACGCAACGAACAGTCCGATGGGCACCGCGAGCGTCTCCAAGGTGAGCGTTTTGTCGTCGCCCACGATCGCCATGACGAACAATAAAACGATGACCGGTGCGCCGGCCAATAAAAGGAGAAGCTCTGTGGTTCTACGGTTCATCGTGTCTTTTCTACTTCTGTCGCTCGTATTCGCGAATCATCTGTTCCGCCTTGTCCAGCGAGCCGGTTTGTATGCCCGTCTTCAGCTCGTGTGCCGCCGTGTCGCTTAAGGCCGAAACGTATATGTTCGTTGTTTTCTCAAGCCATTTGAGTTCGACGCCCAAGACCTCGCCGGGTATTCCACTGTATAAGGCCACATAGCCGTTTTCCTCGATAAGGAATGCGGAATTGCGCGCGTACACGTAAACGCCGCCCACAGCTAAGGTTATCAGCAGCACGAACGCCAAGGCGAAGCTGACGGTGTTGCGGATGAGATGGCGCTTTTGCTTATCGGCACTACGCGAATCGATCTGATTGATGTTGAGTACGATAACGGTGATGTTGTCGAAGCCGCCGGCGATATTCGCCGCCTCCACCAGCGCATCGGCCGCCGCCTGCGGATCGGGGTTGTCTTGCAGGATGCTTTCGATGCTCTCGTCGTCGAGCATGGTGCTCAATCCGTCGGAGCACAGCAGGATGCGGTCGCCCACATGCAGGCGTATCTCGTAGGTGTCGGGCATCACGAAGCGATCGAGCCCCAAAGCCCGGGTGATGACCGAGCGGTTGGGGTGCACCAAGGCCTCTTCCTCGGTGATGTGACCGGCTGCAACCAGCTCCTCCATCAGTGAGTGATCCCGGGTGGCCTGGCGTAATGTGCCGTCTTGCATCACATAGGCGCGGGAGTCGCCCACCTGGGCGATCAGGCCTCGATCTTCTTCGATAACCAGCGCGGTAAGGGTCGTGCCCATGCCTGCGCGGCCTGCTCCTTCCAGCGCACCTTTGTATATGGCCGCGTTGGCCTCGGCTACCGCACGTTTGAGCGCGTTTTCGTCGGCGCCCTCGATATTTGCTTCCTCAAAGGCCTTTACCGCCAGCTCACTGGCCACCTCGCCTGCGGCATGACCCCCCATGCCGTCGGCAACCACGTACACCGGAGCCTTGGCAAGCAGGGAATCCTCGTTGTGATCGCGCAACCTACCGATGTCGGTTCTCGAGCCGACCAAGACCCCCTTGTAGGCTTTATCGCTCATTGTAATCTCACTAATAACGAAACGTCACCGATACTTACGGTATCGCCGTCCTCCAGCTGCACCGGGCCGCCGATGGTCTCACCGTTAACCGCCGTTCCGTTGGTGGAACCGAGGTCCTCGATGAGCAGATTTTCGGCGAGGCGGGTAAAACGCGCGTGGCGTCCGGAGACATAGGAGGCGGCGATGACGATGTCGGCGCCCGGGGCGCGACCGACGACGACGGGGCCGTTGACCGCGATCTTGAGTCCACGTAGCTCCTTCGGGCCGTGTTCGACGGTGACGGTCCAGTTGTCCGACTTGCGGTTTTGGCCCTTGACCAGGCCGATGCCCGTACGCATCACCGCAAATAAAAACAGGAAAAGCAGCGCTACGAGGAGCACTCTTCCTACAAATAAAGCAAGGTCGATCACGATCAGCTCTCCCTGAACTCGAGGGTGGTGATGCCGATGATGATCACGTCTCCGTCGCAGAGCAGCGCCTTGGTTACCGGGCTGCCGTTGAGTTTGGAGCCGTTGGTGGAGCCGAGGTCGGTCACCTTCCAGGTACCGGTAACGTCTTGTGTGAGCTGGGCATGTTTGCGCGAAACGTTGGCATCCACCAACTTGATGTCGCAGCCGTCTTCACGCCCGATGACAACCAGCGGCTTGGTGAGCGGGTAGGTTCTGCCGGCATTGAGGTCGGTGAGACGGGCGTGGCCCAAGACCTCGCTCGGCAGGGATCGGGAGGGCGCTCCGCCCAAATCGTAGCGGGATTTACTGCGTTGGTTCAGGGCT
>DOMT01000215.1:1580-6508 GCA_003509825.1 Coriobacteriia bacterium | reverse complement strand
CTGCGGCTGCGGAGAAGATTGAACCTGATCTGCTACAGCGGTTTGCTGCGGTAGGGGTGTCTGCGTCTGAGCGGCCGAATCCGTCGGTGTCTGCAAGACATCGACGACCTGCGCATCTTGACTTTCGTATCCGAGANNCGAAACCGCATCGGTTTTTTCAGACTTTACTTCGGTGTAAGGCGAATAATCAACCTCGACGATAGGAGTTTGGAAGTTGGGGATGGGTAACGGTTGCACCTGCGGCACGGAGGCCACCGCCTCCCCATACTCCCGGGCAGCCGTCCGATCAGCCGCCCGATAGCCCTCGCTTTGCGCGGGCTTATAATCGGAAGCTCGATAACCCTCGGTTTGAGCAATGTTGTTTTCAGTCGCCTGACCTGCGCCTGTTGTTACCGCACCGCTGTTTTGCAGCGAGGGATCAGGGGGCGCTTGTTGCTGCTCCGACTGTCCCATCCCCTCCCAAGCGATGGGCGTCTTACAATAAGGACAAGGATTGGTTCCCTGCTCTATGATGAGCCCGCATTTCGGACATGCGAACACCTTGATTGTTTCCGCCATTTCCGCTCCTTTTTCGGTAGCATTGTATGAGCTAATAGTATCAGAATTCATCAGTTTACGGTGGTATGGGAATTTGTACTTTACTATGTTTTGGAATGTGATAGAATAAACCGCTCATGTCCCCATAGTCTAGCGGTTAGGACGCCACCCTTTCAAGGTGGAGGTCACGGGTTCGAATCCCGTTGGGGATGCCAACAACTCAAGATGCCCTGCGTAAGCGGGGCATCTTTTATTTTCCCGGAACTCACCTACACGGAATTCCGTGTATAATATACGTCATATCAACACGAAGAGGGATCCGACCGGTTAATTGCCATAGGAGCCCTCTTCACTTTTTCGGGCGCATTCCAATTTTCCGCCTCATGTCGGGCCTGTCGATGTAATCAAAGTATTCGGAACCGAGCGCCCTGTAAAGTGACGAGCCGAATTTCTTACACGGAATGAGAAGTTTCGAGAAGCGACCCTTACTGATCAGGTAATCCACCATTCTTTTGTAATCCCCATCACCCGAAATGAGGACGACTTTCCCGAAGTCGTCCTCTTCGCAAAGCACCTTCATAACCTGAAAGACTATATCAACATCAACATTTCCCTTTTTCCCGCCCTTGAGATTCACCCCGTGCTCCCTGAAGATCAGAATGAATCCATATCTCTGGATGTCTGTATACAGAGCCTCATGGGCTCGATCATATGCACCAAGAAAATAGTAAGCCTCCTCGATCCGATACTTATTCCGCAGATAGACCCTGAGTCGCTTTAGATCAACGGTCCACGGATGATCGGCTGTCACGATTGCCAACCGTAGGTTCTGTGCGTCTATGAACGCATAGTTCTTTGTCACTCCCCGCTACTCCCTCCCCATTGGTCGAAACGGTGGAAACTTGCCGATCCCATCGACGACGTTTCCAGGCACCGCTTTCATCGTCTCGCCTATCGATCCGATTCCACCAGGAACACCTATTCTATACTATATCCATGAAAGCGAAAAATGGTTTTGCCTTCCATGATGCCGAATTCATCGACTACCTGAGAATCGGAAAAATAGACGGTCGCTGTATATCCTCCCTGTTTATTCAGATTTCCGTTAAGGTCGTTATCCTCCGTCACCGCCGAGATACCCGTAATCGTCTCTATCCCACCCAGGCGTTCTACAACAAAGCTCTCCGAGGGATTTGTCACCTGTTTCATCTGTTTAATACTGTTTTCAAGCGCGATTTGCCTCTCTTTCAGATCATTGACCTGATCTTTATAAGTGGAGGGGATTTTCAGATCGGCTGTAATAGACTCTATTGCCTCCGTCTTTGAGGGCATTTCGGGAATTTCCCTGATCGACCCTCGAGCAGTGGCTACAGCTGTCTCAGCGTCCCGTAGCTTTGCATCATCAAACGGAGTGTCACCGGATTCGATAACCATTTGAAGCGTATCGATCGCCTCAGTCAATTCGGCATTCTGAGCTTCGACTTCAAGCACCACTGCATCAAAGGCCGCAATCGCTACCTCACGCTTTTCATCGGTACACCCCGCCATCGCAAAACACAAAACGAACGCAAGTACGATCCCGAGTAGCTTTTTCATACTTCCCCCTTGTTCGGTTGTAGCTCCTGATTACTCCTGGTGTTCTTTTTTCGATACCTTATCGAGTGACTCTATAACCTCACTGAAGCAATAAAGGCCCACGGAAAGCAAAATGACTATCACCCATGAAAAATCGAAAGCGGCGATAAAAGTCATGGTTTTTGCGGATCCCTTGAATGCAGATGCCGCCGATAGGGCGACGCTGAGGGAAAGCAGCGCCATTATCACGCCCACGACGTTCCCCGCTATGCCTATCGTCTGTGCGGTATTCGCATATTTGTTTTATCGCTTGACGCGCCCGTAAGGGTTCTTCCCTTCTGTTTCCTCTGCCGGGGTCGTGCCTTGGTCGTCCATACTTCCTCCTAGACTCGCCCCATCCGATCATTCTCCCGATTCATATGACGTCCCCTCCCTTGACACTACCAGCTAAAACTACTTACGTAGCCCCGACGGAAACAGATATACGATCTCCGCCGGTCCCTTTTGTTTGGCGTAGGGAAGGTCTGCCAAACTTCCTAACATCTTGACGGCCGATTCTTTCGCCGTCCCATCGAAGTACAGGTAAGAAAGTTTAAGGTGTTCTCACACGGGGTCTTAGATGCGGGAAGTGCGCTAATCTTTCTGCCTTTTCATGCCTCGCACTTTAGTAATAACTTACTTTTATGCAAAATAACTGCATAAATATCTCATGTCAAGTCCCTGAAGGCAAGTTTAAGTCGGGAGCAGTACAACACCGCTCCGCTTTATGGCAAAAATCTAACCGAAAAACTCCGCGTGCCAGATGAGGAAGGTGTAGATCGTCCAGATTTTACGACTGTTATCCTCATCTCCTCGCCTGTGCTCGTCGAGCAGTGCGACGAGCTTTGCGGTGTGGAAGTTGNNCGCTCGGCCACTTCACCGGTAAAGGACGCTTTGACGCGATCGTAGTATTTATCCTGCTTGAGCCACACGCGTATCGGCACGGGAAAGCCCAGTTTCTGCTTCTCGCAAAAACGCGGGGGTAGCAACTTCTCCGCCGCCTTGCGCAGGCTGGTCTTGGTGGTTGCAAAATCGACCTTGAGCTTGGTGGGCAGCCTACGCGCCACCGACCAGACCTCTTTGTCGAGGAAGGGCACACGGCTCTCCAGGCTGTGCGCCATGGCCATCTTGTCGGTTTTAAGGAGAATGTCGCCCACAAGCCAAAGGTTCATGTCGATGTATTGCATCTTGGTCACATCGTCGAGCAACGCGGCCTCACGGTAATAGGGCGCGGTGATGTCTTGCGGACGCACACCGCTCGGCTTGCTCTTGAGAAGGCCAGCACGCTCCTCGTCGTTGAAAATATAGGCGTTACCGATAAACTGCTCCTCCATCGGCGTGCCGGCGCGGTAGAGATAATTCGCACCGCGGACACCGAGCGCACCGAGCACTTTGGAGCCGAGTCGCAGAAACGGTCGGGGAACGCGAGCCAGCTTGGCATTCTCGAGAGGCGTCTGATAAATCGGATAGCCTCCGAAAAACTCATCGGAACCCTCGCCCGAAAGCACCGCCTTTACCTGCTTGGCGGCCTCGCGATCGACGAAATACAAGGCAACGGCAGCCGGATCGGCCGAAGGCTCATCCATATGCCATTGCACGGTCGCAAGGCTGTTCCAAAACTCATCCTCGGTGATGACGTGGTTGTAGTTTTCAACCCCGAGAAAATCGCTTGCCTGCTTGGCATAGGAAATCTCGTTGTATTTCTCACCGTCCGCCGTCTCGAAGCCGACGGTGAAGGTCTTGATGTCGCCGCCCTGATCGTGGAGCGAGGCGGTGAGATAGTTGGAATCGACGCCGCTGCTCAAAAGGCTGGCGACCTCGACATCGGCGATCATGTGGTAGCTAACGGAGTTTTGCACCGCCGTATGGATCTGTTCGACGGCCAACTCCTCGGTCATCGTCTCGTCGATGGCGTAGTCGATCTGCCAGTAACGTTCGATGACGGGCCGCTCCCCCGGCCTTGCGATAAGGTAGTGTGCGGGCGGGAGCTTGTGGATGCCCTTGAAAAACGTCTCGGGCAAGACGGAATACTGAAAGCCCAGGTATTGCTCGAGCGCGGCCTCGTTAAGCTCGCGCTCGACGCCGGGAAACTCGAGGATGCTCTTGATCTCCGAGGCGAATATGAAGTTGCCGCTGCTTGCGGTGGAATAGTAAAACGGCTTGATTCCGAAGAAGTCACGGGCGCAAAAGAGCTCTTGCGCCTTGCGGTCCCAGATCGCAAAGGCGAACATACCGCGCACCTTGTCGAGCAGCTTCCTACCCCAGGCGATGTAGGAGACGAGCAGCACCTCGGTGTCCGAAGAGGTTTCGAAGCGATAGCCTAGAGATTCGAGCTCCACCCGCAGGTCTTTGTAGTTGTAGATCTCACCGTTGAAAACGATGGCGAAGTCACCCGTATCGAGCACGCCGTCGTTTAAGGTGTTGACAGATGAAACGTACTCCCCATCCGCGCGAACCATCGGTTGACTACCGCTCTCAAGGTCAACCAACGAAAGACGTCGGTGTCCCAGCGCGATACCCTCATCGAAATAGCGGCCCTCGCCATCGGGACCGCGGTGCGCGATGACATCGCACATCGCTTTCAAAATATCTGTTTTGCGTTCAATGGATCCTGTGAATCCGCAGATTCCGCACACGTGAAGTCCCTCCGAGATGGTATGAAGCCCTGGGGCCTAACGACGATTATCGCGTGGTGGAGAGCTAGGGATTCGCCGACCCGTCGTCGCTCCCCTCCCGGTCTTGGAGGCCTCGTTCATATCATATGGCGGAGAGCTAGG
>DOMT01000215.1:0-1515 GCA_003509825.1 Coriobacteriia bacterium | reverse complement strand
CCGTACCATAGTACCTTGTCTTGCCCGTTTGAGCAAAGCGATTTTAACGAAAACCTCCATGAAAATTCCAACCGACGGCCGTGCGGCGGTTTCAAACGTCCTTTACCGGCTGAAAACGAGTAACTTCAGGGCAAGAAACTTGTCTTATAATGGGTTGGATTTCATCATCGATTACACCGAAAGGCGGTTACGAATATGGCGTATCCCAAGGTCACGATTGTCGGAGCGGGTAATGTCGGAGCCAATGCGGGGCTTTTGCTCGCATGCAAGAATCTTGCCGATGTTGTGCTGATCGACGTTGCCGACGGAGTTGCCAAGGGCAAGGCTCTCGACCTCATGCATATGCGCTCCAACGAGCAGTTCGGCCCGACGATTTTGGGAACCGGCGACTACAGCGACACCGCGGGCTCCAACATTGTCGTGGTTACCGCCGGCGTACCGCGCAAACCCGGCATGACGCGCGAAGACCTGCTCAAGGTGAACTCGGGGATCGTGCGCTCGGTGCTGGAAGGGGCACTGCCCGCCTCGCCCGACGCCCTTTTTATCTTCGTCACCAACCCCCTCGACGTCATGACCAACCTGGCCTTTGACATCGCCTGTCTGCCCAAACAACGGCTGTTCGGCATGGGAGGCGTGCTCGACACCGCCCGCTTCATCCACGCTATCTCCCAAAAAACAGGTGCGGAGCCTGCACAGATCGAAGCGCTGGTCATCGGAGCGCACGGCGAGGGTATGCTGCCCCTACCCCGTCTCGCCACCGCAAACGGTACGCCCCTACCCGAGCTTTTGTCTGCCGAGGAAATTGAGACGATCACCTCGAAGACGATCAACGGCGGTGCCGCCGTGGTCGAGCTACTGCAAACCGGGTCGGCCTTCTACGCACCGGCATCGTCGATCGCCCGTATGGTGGAGGAGATTCTCAAACCCACCGGTCGCGTGCTGTCGGTCTGCGCCCGCCTGGAAGGCGAGTACGGTATCGACGGCATCCACATGTGCGTACCCGCAGTGCTCGGACGCAGCGGCGTGGAGCGCATCGTCGAGCTCGAACTGAACGACGAAGAGCTGGATCGGCTCAGAGCTGCGGCGGATTCGATAAAGGCGCAGCTGTAAGCCGGGGGCGGCGACCGCAGAATCATCGAACCCACACCCCTCCCTGTCAAAACCACAACTTACGCGCCCGAACAGACAAGCCCCTTGCTTTGCTGCCCCGAACAGACAAGCCCCTTGCTTCTCACTCTACGAGCCCGTGGCCATGCGCTTTTCGCGCACGCGGTCGTAATGACTTCGGCAAACCCGTTTTCATCTGCGATTGTGTTAAGGAGTTTCATGGATAAACGCACGAAATCCGGAGCAGACCCTCTCCGGATTTCGTGATGCTGAAGATAGCATGTGTTTTAAGACCACAGTCAGTGTAGCACACTTATTTGACTATGTCTACTAATTGAGTACAGCAAAAATATGCAAACACAGCGGCGGGACACAAGAAGCTTTTGTCCCGCCGTTACCATTTTCCAA
>DOMT01000037.1 GCA_003509825.1 Coriobacteriia bacterium | reverse complement strand
TCACGTCGTAGAAGTTGATGTTTGCGATGTTGCCTTTCTCCCGCGTGATGGTGATGGCCTGCGCGAAGGTCTGGGCGTTGCCACCTGCGATGATGCTCTTCTTCACGCCGCCACCCGTGCTTTCGAGGATCTGCTGCACCACGTCGCCGTCCTTGTAGCTGATGATTTCGTTGGCGCCGTAAGCCTTTGCGATCTCGATCGCAGCGGGGCGGGTACCCACGGCGATGATGCGACCGGCTCCGCGCAGCGCCGCTAAGGCGATGGCCATGAGCCCCACCGGGCCGATACCGAAGACCACCACGGTATCGCCATAGCCCACCTCTGCCATCTCAACACCGTAAAATCCCGTTGACATCATATCCACCGTCATGAGCGCAGCCTCGGGCGAAACGCCCTCGGTGAGCGGAGCCAGATTGGCGTCGGCTAAATTGACGTGGAAGCACTCCGCCATCACGCCGTCTTTGGAACCGAGAAACTTAAAGCTACCGAAGGGCTTGGAGTCGTGCGAGAAGGTGATCTTGTTTTGTATGCCGAGCTCCAGCCAGTCGGGCGTACAACAGGGAACCACCACAAAGTCACCCGCCTTGAAGCGCTTAACATCGGCACCCACTTCTTCGATGATGCCCACGGCCTCATGCCCGAGTATCAGATTTTCCTTGGGCCCCGAACCACCGTGCATGGTGTGCGTGTCCGAACTACAGGGGGCGATGATGGTCGGCTTAACGATGGCATCCAAAGGACCACAGGTCGGGCGTTCTTTCTCAAGCCACCCGGGGTTGTTAACACTCAGCATTCCATAACCACGCATGGATATCTCCTCTCGGTTTTTCTGATACTAATCGAAGGCTTGACTATACGAATACTTACGTATTCACGGTATTTCAATCATAGAGGGATGCGCAAAGCACTGCGGGTGAACTCCGATGATATATCGCCCAAAGGTCGTTATGAGGTGTTGCGGGGATGCTGCTTATGACGATACGCGGCCTGGGCGCACAGATTTGGCATCTCTTTGCACTCCCTTAACACGGCCTTGATCCTCCCCCCCTATCCTCTTTGCGTACCCTTTGTGCACACTTCGTCCGCACTTTGTCCGCACTTCTCATCCACGTATGCGGCGAGAGGCACTCAGGGCACGATCGCACTGAACGCTTTACACAGAAAAGAGGAAGAATGAACCATCATCGTTTGTTCTACAGGCGTTTCCTGACATTGATGCTCTGCGTACTTATCGCAGCGTGTTCGATGCCGGGTATGGCCTTCGCAACAACGGCCCCGGCAGGAGCGGGAATAGGCGCCTACGCTCGCACCCAGGGCTTAAGCGAGAACATCGTAAACGCCCCCGGAGTTATTACCAAAATCGGTCAGCTGAGCGAAATCGACGCCGTGCTCGCCGACGGTATCAGTTCCACCGTTCTTATCGACTATCGCCTGATCAAGACGGCGGAGGCAGCCGGGCAGCTGCTCGACAAAGTTGCCAACAAACTGCTCGTAATCTTTGTCATCGAGACTCCGGCCGAGGCGCAAGAGCTCGCCACCTTCATCAACGACAAGGGTTACACCGACACGCATGTGGCTTCCACCGACCCCGCCACCGTAAAGGCTTTCAGGAGCATCGCCACCGTTGCACGTGGTAGTTGGATAGTGTCCGACTCCGTCACCGCAGAAAACGCCGCAGGCATCGTAGCCACCGCACACGCGAATCAGGCGCTCAATGTCATCGTGCCGCAAGGCACCGACAAGGCTGTCGTGGAGAAAATCCAAAAACGCCTCATCACGGTGTTCACCGTTTCCGATGACACCACCGCGGGCAACCACAAGGCCATCACCTCGGGAGCCACGGGCATCGTGACAGCCAACCCGGCCAAGCTCAAGACCGATGCGAGCATTTACCCCGCCGGTACGCAGGTGCGTCGCCCCTTCATGATCGCACATAGAGGCCAGTCGAGCACCGGCCCCGAGAATACGCTCGTTGCCTACAAGGAGGCTTTCGAGTCGGGAGCGGACGGTTATGAGGTGGATGTGTATATCACCAAGGACGGAGAGGTCATCTTGCTGCACGACGACTACTTCGCTCGTACCACCGATATCCTCACCACCACCAAGTTAACGGATGAGGAAGTGGCCGCCACCGGCAAGACCCGTGACAAGATCACGCCTGCCGACCTCACGCTCGAGCAGATCAAACGCCTGGATGCCGGCTCGTGGGATAAGGTTCCCGCCGGACATCAGGGCGAGCCCGTTCCCACCCTGCGCGAACTGCTCACCTATATGAAGGGCAACCTCGCCGCCCAGGATGTGGTGCTCGTCTGCGAACTCAAAGACAAGAACATGGCCGTCGTCGATCCCACCGTCAAGATTATCGAAGAGATGGGCATGCAAGATCAGGTGGTCTTCATCAGCTTCAACGACAACCAGACCGTCTACGTGAAGGACACCTATCCCCGCTATCCCGTCGGCGGGCTCAACACCATCCTCAAAGATCCCGCGAAATGGGAGATGTGGCCCATCACCGACTGGCCCAACATCATGAATAAGATCCAGAACTACACCCTGCCTATGAATTCCACCTACAACCCCTATCTCAAGGGACTCGACGGCGAGCTGATCAACGAGTGCAGCATCCGCGGCATGTCGGTGTGGCCCTGGACCATCAATGCCTCTGCGGACATCAAGCAGTTTTCCGACTGGGGTGCCACGGGTATCACCACCAACTTCACACAAAATGTGGCCGAGGCCGTTATGGGCATCACCGCAAAGGCCGAGGGCGCAGGCAACTCCTACACCTTTACCGGTGAGGCGTTGCGCAACAACAGAACAGCCGCTCCTCTCTCTTATGAGCTGGTAGTGCTCGAAGGTGCTGAGTTTGTGGAGCGCATAGACGGTATGGGCGTGACACTCAAAACCGTTACCGTCGCAGATAAGGCCAGGGCTGCTTCTGCTCCTCGGGTTTCCCTTGCCCTCAAAGCTCTTTCGCCCGGGGTTGAAGCGGGCAGTGCACATACGCTCTTCAGTCAGCCCGTTGTGCTTGCCGCGCCGACGGTCGTCGAGCCGGCGCCGGTTACGCCCGATCCTGCTACACCTGCTGATCCTGCTACGCCCGAGCCCACTCAGCCGGGTCCTGCAAACCCCGGCACTCCCTCGGATACAACCAACCCCGGTACCGATGCGGATAAGGGTGCGGACAAAAGCGCCGACACCACGCAAGACAAGGCTTCCGGAGGGCTACCGGTCACCGGAGACAACTACGGCCTCGTGGTAGCGCTCATTGTTGCACTCGTCGGTGGAGCAGCCCTTATCGGAGCCGCAGCAATCGTTCTAAAGCGCAAAAAGGGCACACTCAACGCGCATGCGCGCACGCACGGCGAGAGATAGACAGGGCAGCTAAAGTCCCACACGCCTTTCGCAAGATATTCGATAGCAGCAAACAGGGTCTCGGCATGTGAACCGAGGCCTTGTTTGCATGTCAGACCTGATTATGCGAAGGTCATCCCGTCGCTAGGACCAGCTCCTTCTCGGCCCGTGGAGTAAGAATAAACTTGTAAGGCTTGCTCGAGATCGCCTTGAGCAAGCCTTTTTCTTCGAGTGCGGCCACATACTTTCTGGCCGTTTGCTTACTCACATCCATATTGTCGGCGATGTTTGCAAGCGAGATTTCCGAAAAGACGTCAAACAGGTGATACTGCAGCGCCTGGAACATGACGTCGGTTTCTTTTGGAGAAAGCGAATATTCACCCGACCTCAGTTCATTGAGGTTTTGTTCGGCGACCATCAGTAGTGTGACCTTCTCCTCCAAATCTTCCATCGTCGAGTCTTGCGCCGCCCTGATAAACTCCATTATTTGGATGACAAAAAACGTCAGCTCACCGTAATTCAACGGACTTTCTGCAGCTTTAAACGCCTTGTAGTATCTATTTTTATTTTCCGCGATAACGGTCGACAGCGACAAAACCGTGGGGAGCGATAGCGGTTCACTGAGATACAACGACAGGAGATATCTCCCCGTTCTCCCGTTTCCGTCATAAAAGGGATGTATGTATTCAAAAAGGAAATGGGCGATTATCGCAGAAAATGTAGGAGGAATTTTGGAAGAATTAATAAGCCCTATCAGCTGCTCGAGCATTACGACAATCTTCGACTCCGGCATAACCCCACTATGTATCACCTCTTGATGAGATGACACCACGTCCGCAGCCTCTTTTCTAAACAACTCGCCATCCAGCCTGAGATTCTCCGTAAGCTCACCCTCCATGATGGCGTCGTATATGATCCTGATATCTTTCGGTGACTCAGGATACCTTCGGCTCCCGTCGGTTAATTGCATGTAGAGCCTGGCAAACTCCTTAAATCGCTTGCCTTCAGGCGTGATTTTTTGCGAAGCCACACTCTCAAGCGCCTCTTCTATTTGCCTGCGAGTGCTGTAGACACCCTCGATTTCGTTTGTGCTGACAATCTCCCCCATGATAAGTCCCCGAATATATGCCCACCGGGCAATACCCGGAAGCTCGCGCCAGAGTTTTGAAACCCTTCTCTCAACCCTGAAAAGTCTTTCGCTTATCATCGTAAGCTCCCGGGGAACAGCGAGAAAGAGTTCGCCCGTAGCAATCGAGATTCCGCTTCTGAAAGTCGACCCCTCGTTGAGTCGCCTCAAAGCCTCATCCCTGATCACCGTATTTCTTTCAGAGGCTTTTTCTTGATAAAAAAGCTTTTGCAGCGGAGCATAGTCCTTCATTGCCCGATCTCCAATACCTTATTCTCGAAAAACTTGTTAGTTACCGCAGTTTTCTGATGAAGCAATCATGAATTTTTGGCATTTTTCATGTTTTGTTGTGAAGAGTTTAGCTCCTATTTGATAATTTTTCAAGATTTTAGCGAATATAGGGCGCGTTGATGGCTGCATCGGTGCGGATTGCCGGCTTATCAAAAACACCGGCAATCCTGATTTACTGAGAGACGCTCGACCTACGCGGAAGCCAGGGACTCCCCCAGCCGGTCAGCCTTTTCGCAATCCACCGGAAACACTTCCCGGCGGCGCTTTTTTCTGGGNNTTAGTCGTTTACCTGCAGAGTTTCGGTCGATGCCATGCTGACCACGCTGCCGAAGTACGCCTTCAGGAGCATCTCATAGGACTTGAATGTGGCGTCATACCCGATTTGGGAAAACATCGATTCGGGGGCATTCATCGTGTAGATCAGCGCCGTCTTTTTGGTTCCGCTAAAAAACGGGTTCGAGTAATCGTCAT
>DOMT01000232.1:2479-4681 GCA_003509825.1 Coriobacteriia bacterium | reverse complement strand
TAGCCGTGATGTTGCTCGTCGCACCCGCCTCTTCGCCGTAGGCGGTCGCTGCAAACAACAGCACCGCAAACAAAACAGCAAGTATGCAAGCAACCGACTTCCTCAAAAGCACAGCCCCTCTCCTACTTTGGCGTCCACAACGTCATTGCCGCTCATCGAGCTCGCAACGACATCGAATAACCTTGTCGAATAAGCACTCAGTGTAGCACATGGGATGCATATCGACCGCCCGTCGGGAGTTCGGATCTACAGGAACCTAAGCCCCTTCGCCCCGGCTTTCATCGGGAGGCAACGCTTCACTCGTTACCTCCCGATGTTTCCGCGGCAGGCGGTTTGATCAGATGTCCAAATTGGTTATCTTCTTGTTAGCATCACCGCCGGCAGCATTGATTCCGGCAATACGTCCGAAGGTTACACAGCGGCCGTGGCCGATTCCGGGAACGTATGTGGGATAGTCACCGGCACCGAAGAATTCACCTGCGGCCGAGCCGCAGACATACAATCCTTCGATCGGACTTCGTCAGGCGTTTGGACGCGATGGGAATACCTTTCGTCGAGGCCGGTTTGCCATCTTCGGATTCGATAGGTGGAGGTCTTCTTGAAAAAGCGGCGGCCTTGCCGCTCGAGACGGCGACTGTTTGCGCCTATGGAACGATAACGTTTTTCGGTGATGACCCGGACGAAAACGAGAACCTCGGGCGCTTGACGGCGTGCGCGGCCGGGATCGTCGCGTTGTCGGGGGAGTCCTGCAGTGAGCGGGTTACGGAGTCCGGGGCAATCGATCCGGATGAAAACCTCACACTCATCGCGGCGTTCATCCAAACTCTGGTGCGGGCGGGCAAGCGGGTTTTCTACAATGCGGAAAACTATTTCGAGGGCTACGATTCGGATCCCGGTTATGCGTTGGCAACGTTGATTGTAGCTCACGATGCCGGTGCCGAAACCGTGGTTTTATGCGATACCGCCGGCGGTTGTTTGCCCCACGATGTTTACAGTGTTATCAAAACAACCGTTGACACCCTGAAACAAGGTGGGTATAACCTGACCGTGGGTATACAGGCCTACGACGACGCCGGCTGTGCGGTGGCAAACACCATCGAGGCGGTGCGTGCGGGCGCGGCCCATGTTCAAGGTGCGATCGACGGCTCGGGAAGAAACACCGATCTGCTGAAGGTGCTGATGAACCTACAGCTCAAAATGGGCTATGATCTGGTTGATAAGAGTCAGTTGACGATGGCGACCTCGATGAGGCTGACGCCCGATGTTTCCCCTGTGGAGCCGGATGCCACCACGGACTACTTCATCTTGGAGTCTTTTCGTGTCATTGTGGAAAAACGCGACGATGGCCGTACCGTCAGTGAAGCTACCATCAAGCTTGTCGTCGGAAACCGACGCTACATCGCCACCGGTGAAGGTAACGGCCCTGTGAACGCACTCGACACGGCGCTGCGCTTGGCGATCGGACAGTTTTATCCGCAGGTATCGGACTTCGGGCTTACCGATTACAAGGTCGGAGTACTCGATGGCTCGGCCGGCACCGAGGCGACGACCCGGGTGCTGATCGGGACCGGCGACGGACATGCAACTTGGGCCACGGTCGGGGTGAGTAAAAATGTAATCGAAGCCTCGTGGGATGCACTCGTAAAGGCAATGATCTACGGGCTGATGAAAAGTGAGACGACGGAGTTTACCGAGAGGGAATAGACATGACCTTGGCAAAGCACGTTTCCGATGAGGAGCTACAACGACTCTACGAAGTTATCGCAGGTATCAGCGACCCGACGCAGCTTCGGGCGTTGATGGAAGACATCTGCACCATACGTGAGATAAACGAGCTGGCCCAGCGACTGACCGTCGCATTCATGCTCGATGCGGGGGAGTCGTATGCGACGATCCAGGAAAAGACCGGGGCTTCGGCGACGACGATAGCCCGGGTCTCGAAGTGTCTGAACTATGGAACGGGTGGCTACCGTTCGGTGATGGGGTCGTACTCATAACAGGTGCGGGTGCACCGACGTATNNCGTTAAACGAGAAAAATCGCAGGCAGACAACGAACAACCGAATGAACGAGAAGGAAACACAGTAACACATGGACTTTATTCATCTACATAATCACACGGAATACTCGATGTTGGACGGTGCCACCAAGGTGACCGACATGGCCAAGAAAGCCAAGGAGTTCGGCATGTCGGCGATAGCCA
>DOMT01000232.1:1893-2458 GCA_003509825.1 Coriobacteriia bacterium | reverse complement strand
AAACCGATCATCGGCTGCGAGGTTTACTTTACGCCCGACTCCGAGCTCAAGCGGGATCGTAAACCCGAGCTCTACCACATGATCTTGCTGGCAAAAGACGACGTGGGGTATCACAACCTCATCAAGATCGTTTCCACCGCGGCGGTCGACGGCTTCTATTACCGCCCGCGCGTTACTTTGGAAGCCTTGCAAGAGAATGCGACGGGACTGATAGGCACCTCGGCCTGCCTGCAGGGGATCATTCCCCGGATGCTTTTGGATAATCGGCGCTCCGAGGCACTGCGCTGGGCCGAGGAATACGCCACCCTCTTCGCGCCGGGAGNNGAGATTTTTACATCGAGCTACAGGATCAGGGTATTACCGTCGAGACGGGCATGTCCCAGTTGCAATTGAACCGCGAGCTCACTAAGTTGGCCCGCGAGATGGGGCTTAAAACCACGGCCGCCAACGACATGCATTACCTCAATCGCGAGGATTCGGTCACGCAAGACATCATGCTCTGCATCGGTACCGGCTCCAAGGTCGATGATCAGGATCGCATGCGTTTTTCAAACAACGAGTTTTA
>DOMT01000232.1:321-1876 GCA_003509825.1 Coriobacteriia bacterium | reverse complement strand
TGGAGACGACGCTGGAGATCGCCGAAAAATGCAATGCGAATCTCTCGCGCGATATCATCCTGCCGACGATTCCGCTGCCGCAGGGCGAGACCAACGAGACCATACTCAGGCGGGAGTCCGAAGCCGGGCTCAAGCGTCTTTACGGCGAGCCGTTGCCGCAGGAGGTGCGGGATCGCTTCGAGCTGGAGTACAAGATCATTTGCGATCAGGGCTTTCCGGCGTACTTTTTGGTGGTGCAGGAGTTCACCCGTTGGGCGCGCGAAAACGGCGTGGGTGTGGGCCCGGGCCGTGGTAGTGCCGCGGGGTCGATCATCAGTTACGCGCTCGGCATCACCAATCTCTGCCCGCTGGAAAACGGGTTGCTCTTCGAACGCTTTCTGTCGCTTGAGCGTCAGGAGATGCCCGATATCGATATCGACTTCGATGAAGACGGGCGCTTCAAGGTCATCGAGCACCTGCGTGATCTCTATGGCACCGAGAAGGTCGCGCATGTCATCACCTTCTCCAAGATGAAAGCCAAGCAGGCCGTGGTGGATTCGACGCGCGTCTTCGATTTTCCCATCTACGTGGGGGCCAATATCTCCAAAAAGATCTCCGGGGCACCGGGTACCACCATCAAGGGCACGCTGGGAATCCATGAGAAGGCCTCGAAGAACGAGGCGCGCAACTCGGAGTTGATACAGGAGTACGGCGAAAACGAGACGACCAAAAAGATCATCGACGCCGCGCTTTCTTTGGAGGATACGGTTCGTGGTGAGGGCGTGCACGCCTCGGCCGTCATCATCTGCCGTGACCCGATCGACGAGCATGTGCCCGTGAAATACGACACCAAGGGTGACGTCATCATCACGCAATACGACGGTGCGCATAACGCCGAGCTGGGCCTGCTTAAGATGGACTTCTTGGGTCTGCGTACCCTTAATGTGTTGATGAAGGCCCAGGAGTATGTGAAAAGAAACCACGGCAAGGAGATCGATCTCAATAAGATTCCCTTCGATGATGCGAAGATCTTCGAACTGTTTGCCCGTGGTGAGACCGCCGGTGTCTTTCAGGTGGAGAGCGACGGCATGACCGCGCTCATCAAACGCATGCGTGCCGACCGTTACTCCGACGTGGTCGCGAGTATCGCGCTCTACCGTCCCGGTCCGCTCAACTCGGGTATGGCCGAAGACTTCGTGCAGCGCAAGACCGGCAAGAAGAAGATCGTCTACTACGACGAGCGCCTGAAAGACGTGCTGGAGGAAACCTACGGTACCATCGTTTATCAGGAGCAGGTCATGCGTATCTCCATGGAGATGAGCGGCTTTACGGCCGGAGAGTCGGACCGCATCCGTAAGGCGATGGCCAAAAAGAAAATCGACCTGATGACCAAAGAGAAGATGGATTGGGCCGACGGCAACAACGAGACCATGAAGGAGCATTGGCTCAACGGTGCCGAGCGCAACGGATATAAGCGCGAGACGGCGCAGACCATCTGGGACGATGTCGAGAAGTTCGCGGAGTATGCGTTCAACAAATCGCACTCGACGTGCTACGCCTACGTCGCCTACCAGAC
>DOMT01000232.1:0-240 GCA_003509825.1 Coriobacteriia bacterium | reverse complement strand
CCCGACGTAAACTCCTCGGGTATCGAGTTTACGGCCGTGGATGAGGGTATCCGCTTCGGTTTGGCCGGTATCCGCGGTGTGGGTGAGGGTGCGGCCGAGCAGATAATCGCCGAACGCGAGAGAGCCGGTGTTTACACCTCGCTTCACGACTTCGCCTTCCGCATCAGCGGCTCCGGTTGCAACAAGAAGACGGTGGAGGCGCTCGTCAAAGCGGGAGCCTTTGACTCCACCGGCTATACG
>DOMT01000042.1:4011-4165 GCA_003509825.1 Coriobacteriia bacterium | reverse complement strand
CATGAAGCGGTACATGGTGGGCGGCACGCAGAAGGTGGTTACCCGGTACTTGGCGATTTTCTCCAGCATCTTGGAAGGGTCGAAGCGCTGGTTGTCGTAAGCGAAGATCACGGCACCTGCGATCCATTGCCCGTAAATCTTACCCCAGCCGAAC
>DOMT01000042.1:283-3899 GCA_003509825.1 Coriobacteriia bacterium | reverse complement strand
ATGTCGTCGTTGGTGGTCGCCGCATCCCCGGTAGGACGCTGCCAATCGGCCGATGCCTGTTCCACCAGCTCGTCGAAGGAAAGCCAACCTTCGCCCTCCCAATCTTCGGTCTTGGTGTTGACCAGGATACGATGCTCGAGCGTCGGACACTCGGGTAGAGCCGCGGCAACCTGCTCGCGCACATAGGCATCGTCCAAGGTGATCAGAGCCTTGGCCTCGGAGGCGTTGAGGCGATAGACGAGGTCTTTTTTCGTCAGCTGCGCGGTTGCAGGTATGAGAATGGCGCCGATCTTATTGAGGGCGATGGCGCAAACCCAGTACTCCCAGCGCTGTTTGAGCACCAAAAGCACGATGTCGCCCTTGACGATGCCCAAACCCGTGAGGGCGTTTGCCAGCCTATCGGAGAGCCTGGATATCTCGGTGAAGGTCAGCGTTTTTTCCTCGTCCTCATCGTTACACCAGACCAGGGCCTTTTTTTGAGGCTCCACACGGGCCCACTCATCGACGACGTCGTAGGCGAAGTTGAAGTTTTCGGGAACTTCGATGGCAAAGTTATTGTAAAAATCCTCGTAGGAATCAAACTCGATACGAGGGCAGTATTTGGAGAGTATGTGATTCATGGTTATTCTTTCCGTTTATCTACTCAGCAATCATCGCGGGCGATGATTCGCGCGGTCGGTCTACTCGGTGATCATGGTCACAAACGTTGCCGGAGTCGTTGATCCGCAGCGCTGACCGTGAGGGATACGTGGGTCGAAATATACACTGTCGCCGACGTTCAACTCGATCTCACGATCGGCGAACACCAAGACTACCGTCCCTTCCGTCACGTAGTTGAATTCCTGTCCGGCGTGGGTCACCAGCTCGGCATGCTCGTCGCCGGGATCCAGCGTCACGAGGAGCGGCTGCATGACCTTGCCCGAGTAGTTGTAGGCCAGATCCTGAAAATGATAGCCGGGAAAACGGTTTACAACCTGCCCCTTTCCGGCCCGCACCACCTGAAAAGTGCTGAGATGCGCGGAGCCGCCGGTGAGAAGCACGGCCATGTCTACCTTGCAGACGTTGGCGATATGCATCAGCAAACTCGCCGGGACGTCGAACCCCGTCTCCTCATAAGCTCGGTAGACCTGCTCATCCACCCCCAGCTTCTCGGCGAACTCCTCGATCGTGTAACCGCAGGCATCACGCAGCCCCGCGATGCGCTGGGCGAGTTCCTTGAATTGACTGTCCGGCACGCTGTCGGATGCCAGTTTTTCAAATACCATATCGACCTCTCACTTCAACCCTCCATCCGATTGACGGAATAGGCGCAAACGCGCCGACCCTTCTCCTCTTTTTTCATCACCCACGGCTTTTCACGGCAACCCGAACCTTTCCGTCATCGACGCAAAGGTGGGATGATGTCGAGCCGTCGGAAGCATGTAAACAACAGGCGATAACCTTCGCTGCCGGAGACACTAACACTCCGAAGCGGTCCAGAGCTCTCCCAATTCCAAAGCCCTTTTGTTGGCCGCTGCCAAATCCCTCTTCTTCTCGGAAACACTTTTATCGATCGCCTGCTCCAATACCTCGCGGGTCGTAAAGCCCGTGGCACCGAGCAGTTTGCCTACCACGATGACGTTGGCAAGCCCCTTAAGCCCGTTTTCCTCGGCCAGTGCGGTGGCGGGTATCGTGTAGTAATCCACATCGCGCCTCATCGTGCAGGTACCCACCATGGTGGAGTCCACGATCACGGTGCCACCGGGTACCACATGGTCGATGAACTTCTCATAGGACGGCAGATTCTTGGCCAGCAACACATCGGGATCGATGACCAACGGTGAGCCGATGGGCTCGTCGGACAGGCACACGCTACAGTTGGCGGTGCCGCCGCGCATCTCGGGGCCGTAGGACGGCAGCCACGATATCTCGCGCCCGTCGAGCATGCCCGCGTAGGCCACGAGCTTACCGGCAAACAAAATCCCCTGTCCACCGAAACCCGCAAACATGATGTTCATATTTTTCATGTTTACTCCTTCTCGGCTGCACAAACGTCTTTGTAGACGCCCAGCGGATAGTAGGGAATCATGTTTTCCTTCAGCCAGACGAAGGAGTCGGCCGGTGTGAGGCCCCAGTTGGTGGGACAGGTGGCCAGCACCTCGATGATCGAGAAACCTCTACCCTCCATCTGATATTGAAAGGCTTTTTTGATCGCACGTTTGGCGGCGCGCACGTTTTTGGGCGAATCGACCGTCACGCGTTGGGCCAATGCCACACCGTCGAGCGTGGAAAGCATCTCGCAGACGCGGATGGGAAAACCCGCCGCCGCGGTGTCGCGCCCGTAGGGCGAGGTCTGGGTGACCTGCCCGGGCAAACTGGTGGGAGCCATCTGCCCACCGGTCATGCCGTAGATGGCATTGTTGATGAAGATAACGGTGATGTTCTCACCGCGGGTTGCCGCATGCACGGTCTCGGCCATACCGATGGAGGCCAGATCGCCGTCGCCTTGATAGGTGAAGACGATGTTATCGGGTTTTGCACGCTTGATGCCTGTTGCCACCGCGGGAGCACGCCCGTGGGCGGCCTGCGCCATGTCGCAGGCATAGAAGTTGTAGGCCGAAACACTGCAACCCACCGGACAAACGCCGACGGTTTTACCGGCGACGTCGAACTCATCGAGGGTCTCGGCCACCAGGCGCTGGGCGATGCCGTGCGAGCACCCGGGACAGTAGTTGGTGATCGCATCGGTCAGTGATTTGCTACGCCCGAACAGTATCGGGGACTTTTCTTTTTTGGGAGCGACGGTTGCCGCCGTTGCCGCTGTATCACTCATCATGCATCCTCCTTCGTCAACTTGCTCTGAAAGGGAACCGTATTGAGGGTCTCCCCCGCCTCCACGCGTCGAAGCGCCTCCAAAACCTCATCGGGGGTTTGCACGACACCGCCGGTATGGGCGAAGAAGCTCACGGGTTTGCGGCCGTTGACCACCAGACGCACGTCCTCGACCATCTGACCCATGGAAAACTCGGTGACCAAAAAGGACTTGGCCTTATCCACCGTGGCCTCGAGGGCATCGGTCGGAAAGGGCCAAAGCGTGATCGGACGGAACAGGCCGACCTTCATCCCCAGTTCGCGGGCCTTTTTAACCGCGCTGCGGGCGATGCGCGAGGCCGCGCCGTAAGCTACCAACACGATCTCGGCATCGTCGAGCATGAAGCTTTCGGACATCTGCTCCTCGGCTTTGATCTGCTCGTAGCGCTTCCAGCGTGACACGATGGAATCCTCGAGCTCCTGAGCCACCAAAAACAGCGAGTTGACCGTGTTATGTTCACGCTCGTTTTTATGTCCGTCGATCGCCCACGGCTTGGCGGGCAGATCCTCTTCCTTTACGGGTTCGGGCAGTTCGACGGGCTCCATCATCTGACCGAGCAAGCCGTCGGCAAGCACCATCACCGGCGTGCGATACCTGTCACCCAGGTCGAAGGCCTTGCTCACCAGATCGGCCATCTCCTGCACGGTGGAGGGAGCGAACACGATCACGTGACCGTCGCCGTGTCCCGACGCCCGCGTTGCCATCCAATAGTCGGCCTGCGAAGGTTGGATACCGCCGAGCCCCGGGCCGCCACGCTGCACGTTG
>DOMT01000042.1:0-266 GCA_003509825.1 Coriobacteriia bacterium | reverse complement strand
AGGAGCTGGAAGTCATAACGCGCACACCCGCCGCAGAAGCGCCGTAGACCATGTTGATGGCCGCGACTTCGCTCTCCGCCTGCAGATAGGTACCACCGATCTTGGGCATGCGCTTGGACATATAGGCCGCAACCTCGGTCTGCGGCGTGATCGGATATCCGAAGAAGTGCTTACACCCGGCTCTGATGGCCGCTTCTGCAAGCGCTTCGTTTCCCTTCATCAATACTTTTTCGCCCATGGAACTACCTCTCAATCGTAATCGCCAC
>DOMT01000019.1:6891-11110 GCA_003509825.1 Coriobacteriia bacterium | reverse complement strand
GAGCCGGATCCCACGCCCGCAGCTTCGCAGGGGTCTTCCACCCCATCCGCCTCCAACAACGGTTGGATCGTAACCATCGCTACCAACTACGCCACTCCGGGCGACGGCTTTTTGAATAAAGCCACGGCCAGCGGAGAGTACACCACCACCACGAGCATGGGCGTGGCTCACAAGAGCCTTCCACTCGGAACCAAGATCGAGCTCTACAGCCCGCGTACCGGTTTGTATTGCATCGCCACCGTCAATGACCGCGGCCCCTACGGTGCCAAAGGCATGGCAAACCCTGATTCCTTCGACTTCCAGATGGCGGTTACCGAGGCTCTGGGCAACAACACCGGCTGGTACGAGGTGCATTACCGGATTCTTTAAGTCTACGGACGAGGAAACGGGATGCAGCAGTGACTGTTTCCATACGTGATATTCAATTCAGCGGCGACTCTATGAGCGCCGCTGTTTGTGTTGTGCCGTCGGATCTACGGGTGGGCGAAAAGTCGGCCGAGACGGTCCTGGCCCTGCGACCGACGCTTTCCGAACACGCTTGTAAGCAGAGCGGCATCGGACGCTTCGCCGACAAGATCGTCGGCACCACCCTACCCCACCTCGTGGAGCACCTGACCATCGACCTGCTGGTGGAACGCGCCCTGGCCGAAACACACGGAACGAACAAGCGAATGGCACCCGTTGCCGGCAACACCCGCCCCTCGAGAAGCAACCCCTCGGTGATGATCGTGACGATAACCTCTCCGAACCTCCGCGCCGGTTTTGCAGAGCAAGCGCTCAAACAAGCGATCGCCCTCGTCAACCGCTTACTTCGGGAGAACAACGATTAACCGACTGTTCGCCGAATCGTGGGCCGGCCTGCTTTTGTTCGACGCCGTAGGATCAACGCCTCCCAAAACCGTCCGGTACACAAAAGGAGACCCCGCAAAGCGAAGCCTCCTTGATTTCAAACGTCTTATCGAGCCCGACCGAAGAGCCCTGCCGAAGAACCCGACTAGAACATGTCCTTGAAGAAATCGCGATCATACCCGAGAGACTCGGCGGCATCTTGCCAGAAATCTGCAGGCAGCCCGTAGTTCTGCGGATTATTGATCATGTCAGGCACGACGGTGACGGCAAAGACGATCAGAGCGATGAAAAGCAGTAGTATGAGGATGCCGAGGATAAGACCGGCGATGGCCATGCCTTTACGAGTGCTCTTGATGCCGAGGATTCCAAAGATGATGGCGAGTAACCCCAGCACCGCCACACCGAATATGCCGACCGGAAAAAATGTCGTGCAGCAGCAGCATACGTNNACTGGCGATTGCAAACTTATCGCGACCGTTATTGGCAACCGGCGCTCCGGAGCCACCATACATGGCACCCTGTTCACCAACCGCATACACCGGCTGCGGCGCAATCGGCACTATGTAGTTATTCTGGGGATCTATGTTTTGCGCTTCCTGCGTTTGTTCCGTCCAAGCCTGCCCATCCCAGTAGCGGATCTTGGTTACGTCGCCCGCCGGATCGGGATACCAACCCGCGGGTATTTGATCGTTTGCCATAACACCTCTCCTATTCCGGCAAAGTTACCCATCCTTGCCCTTGTTTTTTATGTAGAATATGATACCGCAGTAGTGGTCGAAAGATCAGTGCCAGCGAACACAAAACGGCTATTTTTTCCGTTTGAAAAGGCCTCGCTTTTCGGTCAGCTTATGCGCACAACGAATGGCAACAAGGTGCTCCTTAATACCCTCGGCAGTCAACCATCCGTAACCCCGGTTTTGTAGCCTGTCGATCAAGCACTCGAGATCACCTTCGGTCGCCTCGGGAAACTCCCGAACAAAGCCCTCGACGATCGGTCGCGCACCCTCATCCCAATCGGCCTACCCTGAAAACTCATAGTCCCAGTCGAGAAACCACTCCCCATATCCTTTCCGACGTGAACCGCAGTAGTTTTTATTTTCGTTAAAGCCACAGTCGGCACCACCCTGCCAGGTTGCATCAACCTTTAATGTTGCCGTATTGAAAAGATGCGCCACATGGGACTGCCCGTCAGCCATGCTACAGAGAAGATAAGTGCCGTCGCAGCTGAGAGAGATATCCTCCAACGATACACCGAAATACGCAACCTCCCTTTTATCTCCCCGTTCGAAAGATCGATCTCCACAACTTGCTCTTCCTGTGTATCCAGATACCTCACTCCGATATAGAGTTGTTCCCCATCGTAACTGAACGCAAAATGATCTATCTGCCGACAATCCCTGTAATGCCGCACAAGGGGGCCGGCGCCGTCCTCATCCCAAATCATCACGCTCTCGAAGTCGATCAGGTAGATCCGACCGTCGGGAAGAAAACCGAAATAGGCGCCCGGCAATCTCCTCTGTATTTCAACTATCGTAGTTATCGGCTTCTGGCTTTTTGTATCGAAGAAGAGAAGCTCCCGTCGATAACCCGAACCGGAATCGGTTATCAGCCTTTGCGAGTTCCAACTGAAGCAGACCCGCCCTCTCTTTTCCATTTCGCCGAGCAAGCATCGTTTGTCGGGATTATCCACCTGCATAAGCCAGCCGGTTTCCGTATCGTATATATGCTTTCCATCGGGAGATGTAATCCAAGTGGAGTTGTCGATATCCGGCCTGACTTTCCTGAAATACCCGGCCTTCCGCTCATCCGCACGACACACGCCGCGAAGACCTTTGGAACGGCAATATCTTCCTATCTCCTCCTTGAGCTCAAACCACTCCCTTGACGGGGCGAAGCCTTCGATTGATTCCGCTTCCAAAAATATCTGCCACGCCTCTTTGATCTCTCGATTCTCCAAATGGAGTCGGATTTTCGTTGCGGACGCTTCAAGTGCCTTTTGACCGGCAAGTTGCTCTTCCGTGCTTTGTATCCTGCAAAGAGAAAGCGGGGCGTGATAGTCCGTACGCGCAAGATAGTGGAGTCCGCGTCTGTCGTACTTATCTAAGACCTCCAAGTATTGGCCATCCGAACTTACCGCACGGACGGTTTTTATGTCGGCTTCGGTGGTAAGACAACGCCCGGTCTCCCAATCCCACACCGAAATACCACTTCGAGTAAAACTCGCGTTGGATACGAATCGTCTCGTTCCCGGAATGCAAAACAGCTGCCTCCCACCCCCGGCAATTCCGGCAGAGTAGATGGTTCGCATTAAAGCCGTGGATTCAAAATCGAAAACGAGCACCTCCCCTCCTGTCAACTCCCCTTCTTCGTATCCGTCATTGCGATTACTCAAAGCGATGAGGATCACCCTTTGATCAGGGCTGACTGCAATGGAATCCATCTCCTCATGCACCCTGGCTCGCACGGTATCGGAAAATAGAAAGGACTCTTTCTTTGCCAGCGAATAGAAGCGGAGCAGTTCTCCCGTATCGGCATCAACCAGATGTGCCCCTTGAGGATCGCCTTCCTCCACCGTGCAGTAAGCCGGACCGCGGAATCCGGCAGGCACCCGATCCCGATACACACGGGAGCCAACGACGAGATAACGACCATCCTCGCTGAAACACAGACGTTGAGGAGATTCGATGTCGACGGGAACCGTCTTTAAGATTTCGCCGCTTGTTGTATCACATACCTCCATCCGGTACTTATTCGACGCACCGTGGTACTTGTATCTCCTAACCAGACCGCTCCGGCTGTCCACCACCTCACCCTCATCGCGCTGACAATCCATGCGCGCTTTTTTACTTATCCATTGATGAGCGTCGAGGTCATATGTGCGCTCCGCCTGCTCGTTTTCGATGTAAGTGCGCATGGTGGAAATTTCTTCCCCCTGCAAGTTCTCTCCAACCCTGTCAAGATGGGAAAGCGCTTCATCCAGCCTGTAGCGCTCAGTACAGATCTGCGCCATAAGCATGTTGCGATGGACATCATCTCTTTGGGCAAGATAGATGTTTAAAACCGATTCATGAGCCTCGATATCGCCGATCAGAGCGTGCCTCCATTTGAGCAGAGCCAGGTTATATACCACATCGGGATTTCCTGCGTCCAATGAATGTGCCTGTTTGAGCAGCCTGAGCGCCTCGTCTTGTTTACCAAAGTCGTAGAATGAAAGTGCTTTGTTGTTGAGGTCGGCCGCCTCTTGATCGGCTGCTTTGGTTTCAGGGCGAGGGTATTCGCGCCCCGTCAAGTCTTGATATATCTGCCTGAGCTCCGGATCGACCTCAGCAAGGCTGTGCGGGCGCTTTGCCTCGTCCACCTGAAAACACCT
>DOMT01000019.1:3828-6858 GCA_003509825.1 Coriobacteriia bacterium | reverse complement strand
AACGCCGTTTGTCCAGGGGCGATCGCGAAGCAGCATCTCCAGGAGCATCACCGCCCAGCTCCATATATCGGTGCGTCGGGTGATTTTTCCACTACACATCTGTTCGGGAGAACAGTATTGCGGCGTATAGCCGCCACCTCGCGAGATCATCGTACCACCGGATAGGGTGCCGCCGGGTGAAACCCCCGACCCGGATGGAGCTCCTGCTTCGGGCACTGTCGTCGACTCGGATGCCATCGCTGCGGGCAGCGTCGCCGCTCCGGGCGTTGTCACCGATCCGGACGTGACCGTCGCCCCTGCCATCTCTCCGGCCGTCCTCATACCGAGTGAGCGGGCGTAGGCGATGCCGAAGTCGGCCACCTTGACCGTGCCATCCGCCGCAAGCAACAGGTTGTCGGGTTTTACGTCGCGGTGGATGAGGCCTTGCTCGTGGGCATAGCGCAGCCCTCGGGCTCTTTGCAGGGCGATATCGATGATGCGCCCCAGCTGCTCGCTTTGTGTGCCCTCGTACAGCCGGCCGCTCCTTATATGGTTTTTGAGCGAACCGTCGTCCATCCATTCCGAGAAGATGGAAGGAACACCGTCTATCAGCCTCACGTAGTGACAGGCCACGATATGCGGGTGCAAACCGAGACCGATCCAGGCCTCGCACTCGTTCATGAAGGTTTCTGGTCGTCGGTGATAAAGAAATCGGCGTGGGGACGTTTAAGTGCCAAATCGAGACCCCAACCCGTGTGGTGCACCTTATAGACCGCGCCCATGCCACCCGGTATGGGGTCACCTGCGATCTCGTAGAGACCGAGGACGGTTGTGCCCTTTTCAAATGTCGCGGGCCGGGTGTCGGTGGTGCCACTTTCCGCCGGCTGTGTGTCGCCGAAGACTTCGTCGAGCCGTTGGTTTTGCCCATCATCGAAACGGGTGGCATCGGCGGCAACGGACGGCAGAGGCGTCTGCCCACCGCCTTCAACCTGCGTCTTTCCTGCAGAATCAATCCCCGTCATCCCTGAAACCGTTGCGTCTCCCATATCGGCCTCTTCCGTCGCGCGCATTTTGTGCATCCATGATAGCAAGATGCGCGCGGCACGCCTACAACAAAAGTTGTACGGGATATCGGGGATTTTCAGTAGATGTAACCACCGGAGCCGGAATACATGCCTGTGTTACCCGCGATTACCAAGAAGAACAGTATCAGGTAGAACAGCCCCACGAGAATGAGTAGCCCACCGAGCGAGATGCCGGCGACGGCACAGCCTTTTCGCGCACTCTTGAGTCCGACGAGACCGAATATCAACGCGGGCACACTCAAGACCAGACAAAATATCGCTCCCACGAAAACATTCAACGACAAGACGCAGCAACCTAACATTCCAACGATCCCGAGCACCAGACTTGCAATCGCAAGACCTTCCCTGCCCGTCTTTTCCGGCTCCTGCGTCACCGTGTAGATCGGTTGGGCCTGAACCGGTTGGCCGTACATCGGCGCCTGCATGGGAGTCTGCGCCGGATGCATCTGATAGGGCGATTGCTGAGGCATCACGGGTTGCTCCGGATAAGCACCGGGTTCCTGCCCGGGATACATCGGAGTCTGTATTTGAGCATGCGGATACTGTGCCGCTTGCTGATTCTGATAAGGCATCGGTTGCTGCTGAGGCGCCGGCTGCCCGCCCGGATACATCGCCGGCTGCTGATGGGGAGAAACCCCCGTCTGTTGGTAGTATTCCGTCCACGCCGAGCCATCCCAATACCTGAGCTTACCCGGCACTCCGGCCGGATCCGCATACCAGCCGGAGACAACTTGATTTTCCGTCATAAACGATCCCCTTTTCTGTCTCTCCCCTGCATCAGAATCCTCTCTCAAGCAACGTCGGCGAATTGCGAGTTATACAGCGCCGCATAATGCCCGTTTGCCGCGAGCAGCTCTTCGTGACTGCCTTGCTCTATGATATCACCATCATCCATGACCAAGATCAGATCGGCGTTTTTGATGGTGGAGAGGCGGTGCGCGATGATAAAACTCGTGCGACCCTTCATCAGATTGTCCATGGCCTTTTGGATGTGCTGCTCGGTGCGCGTGTCTACCGACGACGTAGCCTCGTCCAAGATCAGTATCTTGGGGTCGTGCAGGATGGCACGGGCAATGGTGAGCAACTGCTTTTGACCCTGCGAGACGTTGGAGGCCTCCTCGTTGAGTTTCATGTCATAGCCGTCGGGCATGGTCTGGATGAAGTGGTCGGCCTGGGCCACCTGCGCCGCCGCTTTGACCTCCTCATCGGTCGCTTCGAGCTTGCCGTAACGGATGTTATCGGCGATGCTGCCGTTGTAAAGCCAGGTTTCCTGGAGCACCATACCGAAAAGCGAACGCAGGTCGTTGCGTTTGAACCGGCGGATGTCGGAATCGTCCAACAGGATGCCACCGCTATCCACGTCGTAAAAACGCATCAGTAGCTTGATGACGGTGGTCTTACCGGCACCCGTCTTACCGACGATGGCGATCTTTTGCCCCGCGGCGACGGTGGCCGAGAAGTCGTTGATAACGGGCTTTTCGGGGTCGTAACCGAAGTGCACGTGATCGAAGCGCACCGCACCGGTAACAACTTCAGGGTCGGCCGCCTCCTCGTCGCTCACCTCGTCGGGGATCTCCTGCTCGTCCAAAAAGCCGAAGATGCGCTCGGCCGCCGCCATGGTCTGCTGCAGCTGAGCCGATATCTGCGACACCTGCATGATGGGCTGCTGGAAGTTGCGCACATATTGGATGAAAGCCTGGATGTCGCCGATGGTGATGCGTCCGTTGATGGCCTGATGGGCACCGACGACGCACACCACCACGTAACCGAGGTTGCCGATGATGTTCATGATCGGCATCATCATGCCCGAGAGGAAGTTGGCACGCCAGCCGGCGTTGTACAGCTTCTCGTTGTCGCTATCGAAGTCTTTAAGCGAGCGCTTCTCGCCGTTAAATGCGCGCATGATGACATGGGCCCCATAGGTCTCTTCCACCTTACCGTTGACCTTGCCGAGATATTCCTGCTG
>DOMT01000019.1:1237-3800 GCA_003509825.1 Coriobacteriia bacterium | reverse complement strand
CCGCGATGAGGGTCATCACCCAACTGATGGAAAACATCATCACCAAAATACCGATCAGCGTGGTCACTGAGGTGATGATCTGCGTGATCGACTGGGTGAGGCTTTGCTGGATCGCGTCCACATCGTTGGTGATGCGACTCATGACGTCGCCGGTTGCAACCTTGTCGTAATACGAAAACGGCAGGCGCATGATCTTTTGGTCGATGTCACGACGTAGCGAGTAACAGATCTTGTTGGCCACACCCGTCATGATGATTCCCTGGATGAACTGAAACAGGGCGCTGATCACATAGAGGGCGAGCAAAAACAGCAGGATACGGGCGATGGCATCGAAGTCCACGCCCTCGCCGGTGCCTGCGATCTGTGCCATGATGCCCTCGAACAGCTCGGTGGTGGCGGTACCCATGATTTTGGGACCGATGATGGAAAACACGGTGGAGATCATGGCGAAGATAATAACCACGAGCACGGCGAACTTATGTTTGCCGAGGTATTGGAGCAGTTTTCTGAAGGCACCCTTGAAGTCCTTGGGTTTTTCGACATTCATCATATTGGCCATCGGGCCGTGTCCGCCGCCGCCCGGACCGCGACGCTGTCGACCACTCATCGTGGTACCGGAGGTCGGAATCGTGCTCTCGGCCTGTCTTTTTTCAGCCATCGTCACTCACCTCCCCTGTCCGCTGTAGACATTCGCAAACTGTTTACCAGCTCGCTTTCGGAAAGTTGGGACGAGGCGATCTCGAAGTAGGCTTCGCAGCTTTCGAGCAACTCGTGGTGTTTACCCGAACCGACCACGCGGCCCTGATCGATGACGAAGATCTGATCGGCGTCCATAATCGTCGATATGCGCTGAGCCACGATGATCAGTGTGCCGTCCTTCGTGTAGGTGGCCAGCGCCTTGCGCAGCGCGGTATCGGTTTTAAAGTCCAGGGCCGAGAAGCTGTCGTCGAACAGGTAGATGTCGGGGCGCACGGCCAAAGCCCGTGCGATGGAGAGACGCTGTCGCTGCCCTCCCGACACACTGGCGCCACCCTGGGCGATCTCCCGCTCGAAGCGCTCATCACTTTCATCGATGAACTCCAGCGCCTGGGCCACCTCCGCGATTTTCTCCATCTCCTCGGGCGTCATTTCGTCGACGCCGTAGGAGATGTTACTCGCCACGGTGCCACTCATCAGCACGCTCTTTTGCGGCACGTATCCGATGCAACCACGCAGGTCCTCCTGCTTGAGATGGCGCACGTCCACACCGGCCACACGTACCTCGCCCTCGGTGACGTCATAGAAGCGCACAATGAGGTTGATGATGGTGGATTTGCCCGCACCGGTGGAGCCGATGAACGCGGTGGTCTGCCCGGGCTTGGCGGTAAAGCTGATGTTACAAAGCGCGTTTTCCTTGGCGCCCTCATAGTGAAAACTCACGTCTTTAAACTCCACCAGGCCGCGCTTATCCTCTTCGAGTTGCAGCGGTTTTCGGGGGTCGACGATTTGGGGTTCGGTCTCCAAAACCTCGTTGATACGCTTGGCGCTCACCGAAGCGCGGGGGATGAAGATGAACAGCATGGCGATGAACATGAAGCTCATGATGATCTGCATGACGTACTGCATGTAGGCCATCATGTCGCCCACCTGCATCTGCGACTCGGCCACGTAATGCGCGCCCACCCAGATGATCAGCACCGTAAGCCCGTTCATGAATATCATCATCACGGGCATCAAGAAGACCATGGCGCGATTGACGAAGAGGTTGATGGCCGTGAGTTCCTTGTTGGCAACGTCGAAGCGCTCCTCCTCGAAGCCGGTGCGCGAAAAGGCCCGGATGACCATCAGGCCGTTGAGCGATTCGCGGGCCACCAGATTGAGGCGGTCGATGAGTTTTTGCATGATTTTGAACTTAGGCATGACCACGGCGAGCAAAACCAGCATGATGCCGATAAGCACCACCACCGCCACACCGATGATCCAGCTCATGGAAACCGATTTGTTCACGGCCATGAACACGCCGCCGGCACCCATGATCGGCGCGTAACAGATCATGCGGATGCCCATGGTGATCATCACCTGGATGACGGCTACGTCGTTGGTGGAGCGGGTGATGAGCGATGCGGTGGAAAAACGGTCGAACTCGGTATGCGAAAAGCCGACGACCTTTTTGTAGATGGATTGCCTCAGGTCGCGAGCCACCCCGGCACCGATGCGCGCCGACAGATAGCCCACCAAAATGGAGGCAGCACCCGAAAGCGCGGTGATGAGCAGCATGATCAAGCCGATGCGGATGATATAGGCGATCTCCATCCCGGCCATATCACGACCGAGTTCGCGGTAGAAACCACCCGTGAGCATCATGGCGCTCTGCTCCTTGAGGGCAGAGTCCATGGCCATCGCCTTGTCGTGCGCCTCGTCAAACCAGCTCTCAGGCAGATAGTCGAGCAGTGGTTGCAATCCGTAGAGCTGGGAAAAGTCGATGTTTTGGATGTTGGTGGAGCTGCCGTCTGATCCGGTTGCGGCCTCGAGCTCCGAGGTGTCGAAGGCGCCGAGGTCGATGCCCGGCGCGACGGTTACATCC
>DOMT01000019.1:0-1205 GCA_003509825.1 Coriobacteriia bacterium | reverse complement strand
AGCACTTCTTCAAGCGTACCGTCCTCGACGGCGCCCTGCACCTTCTGCAGCAGGTAGACCATCGTCCAGGTTGCGGTACCGAAGGTTTCATTCAGCTGTTCGCGAGTCGCCGGAGAAATATCGGCATCGAGCGCATAAACCTGTGTGCCGACGGCGGACGGATAGGTGGCGCCGTAGTCGGTGCCCTCGTTAACGGTGACGGAGGTGTAGTTTTTTTCCATGACGGCATGCTCGTCCTCATCCATAAAAGCACTTATGAATGCACGGCCGTCCTGCGAGATAACCTCGGGAGCCGCCTCCTCCAAGCCTCCCTGCTGAATGCCCACATTGACGATGTTGCTCATGTAGTTGGGTAGATTGAGTTCGGCAATCGCCTGAAACGCCAGCAGCACTATCGCAAGTGCAAGTCCTCCCAAAAACGGTTTTAAAAATCTCCTCAGCTTAAGCATGATCCCTTTCCAACGCGCGAAAATCACCCTCGAAAAGCGCCGACCCACTTTCTGCAGGCCGACGCTTTACATCCCTTTATGTATCTGCTCACTATACGTCGGGTTTCGCGCGGGATCCGAATCCGTTTACTATACGTCGAGTTCCATATAGTGGTCGAACTCGTTGGTTATCTCCTCGGACGGCGGTTTGGTGAGCAGGCTCACCACCACGGCGGCAATCAGACCGACGACAAATGCCGGCAGCAGCTCGTAGATGCCCCAGATGCCTCCGAACGGCGCAATCACCTCGTGCCAGACGAAGACCATCACGCCGCCGCAAACCATGCCGGCCAGCGCACCGGGCAGATTGAGGCGGCGCCAGAACAGCGAGAGCAACACCAGCGGGCCGAAGGCGGCGCCGAAGCCCGCCCAGGCGTAGGACACCACTTGGAATATGGAGGAGTTCTCGTCGGCAGCGACGATGATACCGAAGNNTGTCGGTGGCGTCTTTTTTAAACAGCCCCTTGAACAGGTTTATGGCGATGGCCGACGAGGCGATGAGCATGTAGGAGTCCGACGAACTCATGGTCGCGGCCAGGATACCGGAGAGCATGATGCCGGCCAACAGAGCCGGGAGCAGGAATTTAGAGAGTTCGATAAAGACGTTTTCGGCCGATGAGCCGGTGAGAAACATGTCGGGAAACATCGCACGACCGATAAGGCCGATGGACACCGCCGCCGCCAGCGCGATCACACACCAGGTGGTGGCGATGCGAC
>DOMT01000056.1:183-6508 GCA_003509825.1 Coriobacteriia bacterium | reverse complement strand
GGCCGCGCGGTCACCCATGCCCGCCGGAGCGCCAACAGCAAACTGACCCCCGCGGCCCGCTCGCTGTGCCCGCAGTGCGGCTCCACCAAGCTTCCGCATTTCGTTTGTCCGAACTGCGGTTCCTACAAGGGGCGCGAGGTAATCGTCACCGATTAGTGACGCTTCCATCCCAAAGAGATATCTGATGAAGGAGCATCGATTCGGTGCTCCTTTGTTGTGCGTTGTAGGGAGCATGTTTTTGTAAACGAGGTGGTGGCGAGAGAGGATAACGAGGGGTGAACGACAGCACTCCTTTGCCGCCCGTTATGTCCCGGGCTCGTCCTTCGTTACCCGCTCGAATCCGATTGTGGCTACGAGTGGGTTCCGAATTCGCTACAATGGAGCAAGGTTGCATCCCGTCGTGGATTTACATAGGTGAGGAAAAACATGGAGAAACCGGTCACAATCGCAGTCGATGTCATGGGTGGCGATAATGCCCCCGAAGTGGTGCTGGAAGGCGTCGACCTTGTCGTCGAGGCCGATTCGCTGCTCAGAGTGGTCCTCACCGGACCCGAAGAGGTGATAAGGCCTGCAGCCGAAAAAAGGCCCGACAGAATCGAGGCGGTTGCCACCACACAGGTGATAGCGATGGATGAACATCCCGCCAACGCCGTGCGCGAAAAAAAGGACTCGTCGATCGTCGTCGGTTGCAATCTTGTAAAAGAGGGACGTGCCCAAGGGTTTTTCTCCGCCGGATCCACAGGGGCCTGCATGGCCGCCGCCACCTTATACATAGGCCGCATCAAGGGTGTTGCGCGCCCGGCGATCGCCAGCGTGATTCCCTCACCCATAGCACCTGTAGTGCTGACGGATATCGGTGCCAACGCCGACGTCAAACCGGAATACCTCGTGCAGTTCGCGCAGATGGCAGGCATCTATGCGCAGAAAATCCTCGATGTGGGCCATCCCAGGATCGGTCTGCTCAATATCGGTGAGGAAGAGACCAAGGGATCCATGCTCATTCAGGAGGCTTACGGACTGCTGAAGGAGAAGGTTTCGGGATTTGTCGGCAATGCCGAGGGTAACGACATCCTGCAAGGCAAATTCGACGTCATTGTCACCGATGGCTTTACCGGCAACGTGGCACTCAAAACCATCGAGGGTGCTGCGGAAACGCTTTTCGCCGAGTTGAAGAAGATCCTTTCGGCCTCACTCGGCAGCAAGATCGGTGCGTCGCTGATTATGCCGGGACTCAGGCAGCTCAAGAAAAATCTCAGTGCCGACGAGATCGGTGGGGCGCCACTACTCGGTTTGAAGGGTGGCTGCATCATCGGTCATGGATCGTCCAACGCCAAAGCGATTTCCAACGGCATCGCGGCTACGGCGCTTTATGTGCGCGAGGATGTGACGCAGGTGATCGCGGAGGCTGTGTCGTAGTATGTGGCTGAAGAAACGTAAGAACAAAACGGCGACTGCCGGGCGTGTTGTGGCAGCCGATACCGTTGCACTACCGAAGGGGGCAGAAATGGAACATCCGGCCGGATCGGAGGTCGTGGCCGAGCAGGTTCAGGGGATCCTCGGCTATGAATTCAAAGATACATCCCTGCTTATCAGAGCCTTGACCCATCCATCGGTTACCGATGCCGATCAAATCAACGATTCCTACGAACGCCTGGAGTTTTTAGGCGACTCGCTTCTAGGAGCCTTTATAGCCCGGGTGCTCTACGAGCGTTTTCCCCGTTACGACGAGGGCTGTCTCACGCGCATCAAGGTTTCGCTGGTCTCGGGTGGCAATCTGTCCAAGGTGGCGGAGAGCTTGGGGTTGGCGGACTTCATCATCTTCGGCTCTTCGGAGCGGGGTACGGGCAAACGAGGTCTGGCGTCGGCCCTGGAAAACGTCTACGAGGCCATCACGGCGGCCATTGCCTTGGACGGTGGTCAGGACGAAGCCTTCACCTGGGTGTATCGCACGCTCAATCTCGATGAGATCGACGATTCCGCCGCCAAGATCGAAAACCCCAAATCCAACCTGCAGGAGATATTGCAGGTCAATCGCATAACACCGACCTACGAGCTGGTGGAGACTTCCGGGCCTCCCCATGCCCGGACGTTTACCAGCAATGTGCTTTCCGACGGCAAGGTGATCGGCACGGGAACGGGTCGCTCCAAAAAAGACGCCGAGTCGGCCGCTGCCGAGTCCGCCCTTAAGCGGATGCGCGGTAAGGAAAACCGGAAAAAGCCCGAATGAGCGTGTAATAGGGACTATAGATACACTAAAATACACTAATGCAAAGGGGATGGGTCTTTCGCGAGGAAGACAGGGGAGGACGGAGTTTTGTACGATTCAGATAATCAAAGGCGATGCTGAGGGGTTCATTGTATCTTAAGTCACTCACAATAAAGGGTTTCAAATCGTTTGCGGATCGCTCGGTCGATGCATCTCGAGCCGGGCATCTCTGCTATTGTTGGTCCCAACGGTTCAGGAAAGTCCAATGTTTCTGAGGCGGTGCTTTGGGTATTAGGTGAACATAAGCCCAGCAATATGCGCGTGCAGGCGATGGAGGAGCTGATTTTTTCAGGATCATCGGCGCGCGCGGCCGTGTCCGTCGCCGAAGTGGAGTTGGTGCTCGATAACTCGGATCAAACGTTGCCGATCGAGTTCGAGCAAGTGTCGATCATGCGGCGCATGTTCAGAAACGGTGAGAGTGAATACTTCATCAACGGTTCGCCCTGTCGGCGCCTGGATATCATCGACATCCTCTTCGACTCGGGTATCGGTCAAGGGGCTCATTCCATCATCGGTCAGGACTCCTTGACCTCGATCCTGGAATCGAAGCCCGCGGATCGCCGGGCTCTGGTCGAGGAAGCCGCCGGTATCCTCAAGCATAAGAAGCGCAAAGAGAAGGCATCGCGCAAGATCGCCGCGATGGACGCCTCCTTGGAGCGCGTAAACGACATCGTGCGCATCATCGAGTCGCAGTTGCGTCCCTTGGAGCGCCAAGCCACCCGGGCGCAGCAGTATAAAACCATCAACGACGAGCTCAAATCCCTCGATCTGGCCTTGGCCGTCGACGACCTGCGCTCTCTCAGACTGGAGTGGAGTCTGCTCGATCGCAGGGAAAACGAGATCGGTGCCGAAGCCGAACTCGTGCATTTTCGCCTCAGTGAAAAAGAGGCCGAACTCAGCAAGCGCCAATTGGCCCTGGAGGAAAAGGGTCTGTTCGCCGGCGATCTCAACGAGCAGCGCATTCGTTGTCAGTCCATCATGCAGCGCCTCGACGCGGGCATGTTGGTGTTGGAGGAAAAAGGGCGCAACATGGTTTCGCGCCTTTCCGACCTGCGCGCCTCCATCCATAACTCCAAAGCCCGTCTTAAGGCGGATAACGAGGAATTCGCCGACGTTTCAGAGAAAATCAGCCAGGGGCAGGGTAGGCTCAAGGCACTTTACGAGCAACTGAATGAACTCAATAAGGAGTCCGAGAAGTCTCTGAAGGAAAAAGCTCAGGCCGAGCAGCGCCACAGCCAGGCCATCGCCGCATTACGCGGGCATCAAAACGCCCTTGACACGGCGCGCATCAATTTGGTTAAAACCCAGGATGCGTTAAGCTCACTCGATACCGAGGAGTCGCTGCTCAGCGACAGTTTGGCCCAGCTCAACGAGGAGTTCAAGGGCACACAGTCCATTTTAGTCGAGCGTCGTTCCAAGCTGGACTCCCTGGAGGCCCGGCTCAACAAGGCGAACGCCGAGTCCAAGCTGGCCAAGGCCGATATCGACAAACGCGTGCGCCTGCTCGATGATCGCAGGCAGAAGCTGGATAGGCGGCGCGAAGTGCTCACCACCATACAGGGTGAGATACGCGGCCTTGAAGAGATCGATCGTGCCTTTGAGACGGCGTCTCCGGCTCTTAACTGGATAAAGACGCACAAAGAGGAGTTCGGCGGCATTGCCGGTGAAGTGGCCAACGCGCTCAAGGTCAAAGACGATATCGATCTGCCGCTGGGCATGACCATAAAGGAGACCGAAACCCTGATCGAACGCTTGCTCGGCGCCGATCTCTTCGGTCTGTTGGTGGAGGATGCCGAAGCTGCCGAGGCCATCGCCGACAAGTTGCTGGGGGGTAAGGAGCGGGGTGCGATCGCGCTTATTCCGCTGGATGACACCTTGACCACCAAGGGTTTGGCAACCAAGGGCATACATCTTTTGGATTATCTGGATTACATGAAATCGGACCGTCAGGCGGTGAGCGCGCTGCTCGGCGATGTTTATCTCGCCACCTCGCTGGGCGAAGCGCTGGAGTTTCATAAGTCCGACAGGGGCGGCGTGCGTTTCGTTACCAAAGACGGTGCGGTCGTGTGGCCCAACGGTAAGGTGACGCTCGGAGTGCAGGAAAACGATGTCGACAGCGTGCTGTCCAGACGTCGTAGGTTCGATATCCTACATGAGGAAGCCGATAATGCTACGGCGTTGCTCTCCGATGCGGAGCTCGATGTGTCTACCGCCGAGCAGAATCTGCAGGCGGCACAGCAGGATGATTTCGAGATATCGCAGCGTTTGGCCAAGATACACGGCGACAGCGATTCGCTGCGCGAAGAGGTTGTACGACTCGAGGAATCGATGACGCAGTTGCTGGTGCGCAGGGAGTCTTTGGAGCGCAGACTCAGCGATGTTGCGGTTAAGCGTCAGGGCTCCAAGCCTTTGGCGGAGGACTTCACCGTGCGTATCGCCGAGCTGGAAGCGGCGATGCCCGATAAGGAAAACGAGGTCAGCGACGCGGAAGCCGACCTGCTTAAAGCCGGAGATGAGAAGTCGGGGGTGGCCGAGCGCCTGTCGGCGATTAAAATCGATCTGGAAACCGCCAAAGGCTCGTCGGTCTACCTCAAAAACCGTCACGAAGTGTTGCGCAGGGAGATCAAGGAGCNNTCCTCGAGGTTTCCCGGCAAACCGAGGTTTCGCTGGATGTGATCCGCAGGCGGGTGGATCCTCTCTATACGATCTATCAGGCTCTGCATGAGGGCGCTGCGGTTTGGGCGGAAAAACTCCGTGACCAGGTACAGCTCGAGCAAACGACCTCCAAGAATCTTAAAAACGTCATCAATGAGGCTGCCGCTGCCGTAGAAAAGGCCCGCTCGGAGCTGACGGGGATCAATGAGCGTCTCGTCGAGCTGCGGGTCGAGAAAGCCAAGTTGGAGTCGCAGGTCGAGCACGCCATCAATCGCATCACCGACGAAAACGACGTTCCGCTCGAGCTGGCGCTGGAAACACCGCCACCCGAGAACAGACAATCCGCCGAAGATCAGGCAAACCGCCTGCGTAAGAAGCTGACGACCATGGGTCCGGTAAACCACGTGGCCATGGAGGAATACGACTCGCTCAAAAAGCGTCGCGATTACACGCTCGNNTCTTAAAAAACGCCGCGATTACACCCTCGAGCAGGTAGAAGACCTCCGGGAGGCCCGCAAGGCCCTGGCCAAGATCGAGCGCGCCCTCGATAAGAAGATGCGTAATCTGTTTTTGGAGACCTTCGAGCAGGTTAATAAGAACTTCCAGGAGATATTCTCCGTCTTGTTCCCGGGTGGCTTCGGCCAGTTGCTGTTGATCGAGACCGAGGACGAGGAGGATTACGGCATTGAGGTCAGCGCCCAGCCCAAGGGTAAGAAGATCACCAAGCTTTCGTTGATGAGTGGTGGTGAGAAGTCTCTGACGGCTTTGGCGCTGCTGTTTGCCGTCTATAAGATCCGCGAGGTTCCCTTCTACATCCTCGACGAAGTGGAGGCGGCGCTCGATGACAGCAATCTCAGCAGGCTCGTGGATTACTTCGATAAAATCCGCAGCACCACGCAGCTGATTCTCGTTACGCATCAACGTCGTACCATGGAGGCCGCCGACGTGCTCTACGGTGTGTCGATGCAGGCGGCCGGCGTGTCCAAGCTGGTGAGCCAACGCTTGGATCAGGCGCTGAGAAAAGCCGGCCATACGACGGCCGATAGCGATGTGGTGGGCACGCGGAGCGGCGCGGATGAGATGCCCGATACTTCCGGAGCGCAAGGCGCTTCTACACGTCGAACTTTATACCTGGAGGGTTGATGTCCTGGTTAGATCGCCTGAATGCAGGCTTATCCCGTACAAGGGAACGTTTTGCCGAGCAACTGAATGTCATCTTCGACCGAGGTCCTTCGCTCGATGATAAGTTTTGGGATTCTCTGGAAGAAACCCTCATTTTGTCCGATTTCGGTGGGCCGGCGACGATCGATATCATCGATCGTCTGCAGGATACGGCGCAGCGCCTGGCACTGCCCGACGGCTATGCGGTCTACGACCACCTCACCGACACCATCGCCGACATGC